>NZ_JAKTID010000077.1:0-157873 GCF_027854795.1 Acinetobacter sp. AOR34_HL
TTTTAAGGTCACTCTTTGTGCCTGATAAAAAATGGCGAAAACAAGAAGAACCTCAATTGAGGTTCTTCTTGTGATATTTGTGGGACAGCAGTGGGATATTCCCCCTTTTTGCTGTCTTATTTCTTATCGACTTTAAAACTATCTTTCAAATCAAGAATGCGGTTGAATACAGGTTTATCAGCATTATGATCATGCTGATCCGCAACAAAATACCCTTCTCGTTCAAATTGGAAACGATCTTCAGGCTTTGCTTGAGCTAAAGCAGGTTCAATAACAGCTTGCACAACTTTTAATGATTCAGGATTAAGATGTGCTAAGAAGTCATCATCTGCATCAGGTGCCGCTTCAGTAAACAAACGATCATAGATTCGAACTTCTGCAGGTACGCCTTTAGTTGCTGATACCCAATGAATAACCCCCTTAACTTTACGCCCCTCAGGGTTTTTACCTAAAGTTTCAGGATCAATTGAACATTTAAGTTCAATAACTTCACCGTTCGCATCCTTAATCACTTCATCACATTTGATCACATAAGCATGACGTAAGCGTACTTCGCCATCAGGAATTAAACGTTTAAAACCTTTAGGTGGGACTTCTTCAAAATCCTTACGATCAATATAGATTTCACGAGTTAAAGGGATAATTCGCTGACCCATATCTACGTTTGGATGACGGGCATGCGTTAGATCTAACTCTTCAGCTAAATTCGTCAGAGTCACTTTAAGTGGATTTAGTACAGCCATTCCACGTGCTGCGGTATTTTCTAATGACTGACGAATACAGAATTCAAGCATTGCTACATCAACAATACCATCCGTTTTAGACACACCTACACGCTTACAGAAATCACGTAAACCTTCTGGAGTAAAACCACGACGACGCATACCAACAACGGTAGGCATACGTGGGTCATCCCACCCATTCACATAATCACCCTCAACCAATTTACGTAGTTTACGTTTAGAGGTGATCGTATAATCCACATTTAGACGTGAAGACTCATACTGACGAGGAACTGCATCAGAGTGAACTTTTTCAACAATCCAGTCATAGAATGGGCGATGATCTTGGAACTCTAATGTACATAAAGAATGCGTAATCCCTTCGATAGCATCAGATAATGGATGAGCGTAATCATACATTGGATAAATTTTCCATTTATCCCCTGTTTGATGATGTTCTGAATGTAATACACGGTAAAGGATCGGATCACGCATGTGAACATTTGGGCTAGCCATATCAATTTTGGCACGTAAAACAGCACCACCTTCCTGAATTTCACCGTTACGCATTTGTTCAAAACGCGCTAAGTTTTCTTCTACGGTCGCATCACGATAAGGTGAGTTCTTACCTGGCTCTACAAAGTTACCGCGATTAAGTCTAATTTCTTCAGGCGTTTGCAGATCGACATAAGCATCACCCTGTTTAATGAGCTGAACCGCCCATGTATAAAGTTGATCAAAATAGCCAGAAGCATAACGAGGTTCACCATTCCAGTCGAAACCGAGCCATTTCACATCATTGGCAATCCCATCTACATACTCTTGATCTTCGGCATCAGGATTTGTATCGTCAAAACGCAGATTACATAAGCCGTCAAATTCCTCGGCAATACCGAAATTTAGACAAATCGCTTTCACGTGACCAATGTGTAAATAACCATTTGGTTCAGGTGGAAAACGTGTCACAACTTTCTGAGTACGACCTTCTTTTAAATCATCAGTGATTACTTGGCGAATGAAATCTAAGCCTGCCTGTTGTTCTTGCTGCGCAGCATCGACAGAGGCATGAGTATTCGTCGGGGTCTTTGGCAGTTCTGAAACAACATCATTTGGCTTCATAAGGTGTAAATCACTTCTTGCTTGTTGAAAAATAGAAAATTAAAACGCAAACTTTGGTTTTTATCAAAGATTTTAACGTTTTTTACTTGCCTTGTAGTTTACAGTTTGCTTATGCTTCTCTCAACCAAAAACCCATGGTCAATTTGCCCATGTTTAGGAGATTAATGTAATGAGTTTTCCTCAAGTCGAATTAAACACCAACAAAGGTCGTATTGTTCTTGAGCTTAACGCTGAAAAAGCACCAAAAACGGTTGCAAATTTCTTAGAATATGTACGTGACGGTTTCTATGACGGCGTAATTTTCCACCGTGTGATTGATGGTTTCATGATCCAAGGCGGTGGCATGGACGAAAACTTCAAAGAAAAAGCTACTCGTGATTCTATCGAAAATGAAGCTGACAACGGCTTAAGCAACGATGAAGGCACAATTGCTATGGCACGTACGCAAGCTCCTCATTCTGCGTCAGCTCAATTCTTTATCAACGTAAAAAATAACTCTTTCTTAAACCACACTGGTAAAACAGCACAAGGTTGGGGTTACGCAGTATTTGGTAAAGTTGTAGAAGGTATGGATGTTGTAGCTACAATTAAAGGTGTGCGTACTGGTAACCGTGGTTACCATGCTGATGTTCCTTTAGAGAATGTAGTTATCGAATCTGCTAAAATTATCTCTGAATAATTTTATCCAACAGGATTCTTTGTGACTTATCTGTTTATTTCAGATTTACACTTGTCACCTGATCACCCTCGACTCGTTCGAGGGTTTTTGGCTTTATTAAAAGAATATAAAAATAATAACACCCAACTCTATATTTTAGGTGATTGGTTTAATGCTTGGATTGGTGATGATTATAGTGCCCCATGGCTAGATGAAATTATTACAGCCTTACAAGAATTCACAGCTGCGAATAATCATGTTTATTTCCAAGTTGGAAATCGAGATTTTGTTTTGGGTAAGAAGTTTTTAGCATTATTTAATGCTACGCTTTTACCTGATGTTTATATTCTAGAAATTAATCATAAAAGGTTTCGCCTCGAACATGGTGATGCTTTATGTACCGATGATGTTGCTTATCAACGTTTTCGCAAAGTGATACGTAATCCAATCTTATTGGGCATTCTAAAGCGTACACCTTTAAATTTTAGACAAAAACTTGCCAATGGTTTTCGTAAAAAAAGTAGTGAAACTAAACAACTAAAAAGTTATGACATTATGGATGTGAATCTGCATGCAGTTGAAAATGCAATTCATCAAGTAGATTTCTTAATCCACGGTCATACCCATCGCCCTGAAATTCACGAAGTTATCAATAAAAAGCGTATTGTCCTTGGTGATTGGCGTGAAGATACTGCTTGGATACTTGAGATAAATGAGCAAGAAAACTTTAAGCTCGATTTCAAAAAATGGTCATATTAATCGAGTAAATACGTAGAATATTTTTGACTAACTTATTCACTGTTCGTAAAACTTAAATCTCTATAAAAAATCACATTTAGCTACTTTCGATGTAATTAATATCAAGTAAAATCATTAAAATTTCTAATTGAGTTAAAGACGGATGGATGTTCTAGTTACTGCCAAAACACGCTATGCAACAAAGGCATATAATGCAGAGAAAAAAATTCCACAACAACAATTTGAAAAACTACTCGAAGTTCTGCGTTTCAGCCCTTCTTCAGTAAATATTCAGCCTTGGCACTTTTTAATTGCTGAAACCGATGAGGCGAAACAAAGAATTGCGAAAGCCCTGACTGGTAACTATATTTATAATTCAGCAAAAGTTTTAAATTCTTCGCATACTCTTGTATTTTGTACTCGTACTGATATCAGCGCTGAATACTTAGAACAATTACTACAACAAGATGAACTAAATGGTCGCTTCAAAGATGAAACCGCAAAACAAGGTCAACGAGATACTCGTAAAGGCTATGTTGAGTTTTATCGTAATGAACTCAAAAATCTATCTGCTTGGATGGAGAATCAAACTTATCTTGCTCTTGGGCAACTACTATTCGCTGCAGGATTAGAAGAAATTGATGCAACCCCAATGGAAGGCTTTGATCGAGATACTATCAATCAAGAATTTGGATTAGCTGAAAAAGGTTTAAAGGCATCCGTTGTTGTTTCTCTAGGTTATCGTAGTGAAAATGACTTTAATGCAAAATTGCCTAAATCTCGACTGCCAGATCAAGTCGTATTCACTCGCTTATAATTTTAATTTAAGGGAGTTAAAGCTCCCTTAATTCATCATTGATTTAGCTAAACACAGCACCGCAAGTATTCCAGCAAATAAACCAATCCATGTGTAAGTAGTTAGTTTTTCTTTAAAGAACACTACGCCACTAATTACACCTAACATGACGACAAGAATATTCATTCCAGCAAATACGATTGCAGGTGACTCTTTAAAAATCATATGTGCTTTTACATACAAGGCAATATTCGCGAAATTTATCCCACCAAGAAGTAGACCCATAAATATATTTTTAGGTTGCCAATTTGGTTGCGCAAATGCGAGATAGCCTATTGATAAAATAAATGCAGCTATAAATGTTAAATTTAATGTCACTGCAAACTGCAGCCCTAAAGTACTGCTATATTTAAGCAATACATCAATTGCAGCGTATCCAGCCCAAACACTTAACAGGAAAAGCGCTGATCTTACACTGGTGCCTTTAAGCGATTTCTCAGTCGCCTGTCCAAAAATAATAGCGAAGACTGCGATTATCCCAACACCGACACCAATTAATTTTAACTGGCTAAATTGTTCTGAAAATATAAAGTAGGCCGCAAGTAAAGAAAGTACAACTGATAATCTTTGGGCTATTTCAGTTTTAAGAATTCCAGCAAATTGCAATGATTTAGCTAAGCATAAGAAAATGCTAGGGAGTAAAATAGCTAAAAGAAAAATAAGCCACCAAGGAGTATTCTGAATTGAGATATGCGTGATGTCAGTTTTAAACCAATAAAAACACAAGATGCTTGCACTCAAATAATTCCATGCGATCATTTGAAAGACATCAAACCCTTTTGTTTTTAAAAACTTTAATAAAATCGATACCAGTACACTGCAACACGCAGCAGCAATAATCATTTCCATAATATTTATTCTGACTTTTTAAACACAAAAAAATGCCAGTCTGAAATTAGACTGGCATTTTCTTAACGATCATTATCAATTAACGATTATTTTCGTCTTCTTGACCATCTTCGAATTTAGTTTCGCTGTCGAAGCCACCTTGATGACCACCGAAGCCACCTTGGCTACCAAAGCCGCCTTGACCACCGAAGCCGCCTTGACCACCGAAGCCACCTTGACCGCCGAAGCCACCTTGACCGCCGAAGCCGCCACCTTGACCACCGAAGCCACCTTGACCGCCGAAGCCGCCACCTTGACCACCGAAGCCACCAGCAGCACCTTGACCACCGAAGCCACCTGTAGCACCTTGAGCTGGGAAGCCACCAGTACCTTGAGCACCAGCTGGACGAGGGTTACGCGCAGGAACAACTGTAGAAATAGCGTGTTTGTAAACCATTTGGCTTACAGTGTTCTTTAACAAAACAACATATTGGTCAAAAGACTCAATATGCCCCTGCAATTTAATACCGTTCACAAGGAAAATAGAAACTGGAATACGTTCTTTACGGAGAGAATTTAAGAACGGATCTTGTAAAGTTTGACCTTTAGACATTTTTAACTCCAAAAAAATTTTAAATCAGCGCAAAAAAACTATCTTTATTTTTCAACTAAAAATTATAAAAAGACAGCCTGCGAATTTTGCTTTATCCAAAGAAGTTTCGCAAGTCTTCTTTCGCCTGCTTTATCGTCACGTAAGTTTTAAAATCGTGTATTTCTTGCAAAGAACGTAACCAAGTGTATTGACGTTTGGCAAGTTGCCGTGTCGCAAATAGCGCTTTGCTCTCCATTTCTACTTTATTTTTGAGACTTAAGTCACTTTTTAATAAAAAATCTAAAGCTTGACGATAACCAACAGACCGCATGGATGGTAAATTGTCATTTAAATCGTATTTAACAATTAGCTCCTCCACTTCATTCAAAAAACCAATATCCCACATTTTGCACAATCTTTGCTCAATGCGTTTATGTAATTCTAACCGATCAGGCATCAAAGCGTAGTTATGAAAAGTGTAACGGTATGGTTGATTTTTAGGTTGTTCTGCTTGTAGTTTTGTTATCGGCTCGCCAGTTAATCTATACACCTCGAGCGCACGAATAATGCGTTGTTTATCCGAGACTTTAAATTTCTGCCCCGCAATGGGATCAACCGCTACTAATTCATCATAAACTGCTTGCCAGCCTTCTTGTTCCGCTTTTGCTACGATTTCTTCCCGCGTTTTAGCATCTGCATTAGGTAAGTTATCTGCAAGCCCTTCCAGCAATGCTTTGAAATAAAGCATCGTGCCACCCACTAAAATCGGGGTCTTGCCTCTCTTGTGCATATCATCAATCAGTGGACATACATCCTCGACGAATTGCGCTGCAGAATAAACCTCTAATGGTGTAATAATATCAATCAAATGATGAGGATATTGTTCCTGCTCTTCTTTAGTTGGTTTTGCAGTACCAATATCCATGTCTTTATAAACTAAAGCTGAATCGACTGAAATAAGTTCAAAATTTCCACGCTCATAAAGTTCACATGCCAATGCTGTTTTACCACTTGCGGTAGGCCCCATTAAATTGATGACGGGCAATTGATTTGACATGTAGAACTACTCTCCTCGAGCAAATAATTTATCTAGTTGGTGAAGTGGAAATGCACGCCACGTTGGACGACCATGGTTGCATTGACTGGCAAATTCAGTTTGTTCCATTTGACGTAATAAAGCATTCATCTCAGATAAACTCAATTGACGATGTGCACGAACAGCACCATGACATGCCATTCCTGCTAAAAGTTCATCACGTTTTTGCAATAAGCCTCTTGCTTCATCATTTGGATCAAGATCATTTAACAGCTCTGGAATCAGACGATCAAAGTCAGCTTTTTGTAAAATGGCAGGTACGCCACGCACAATCACTTGCTCATCACCATATTGATTAATTTCTAAACCCAAACGCTGTAATTGAGATTGTAATTCTTCAATTCGCACGGCTTGCATACGGGTTATAGAAACAACTTTTGGAATTAAGAGTTGCTGTGATGTCCAAAATTCGGGTTTATCCCATGCTGATTTCATTTGTTGCAGCAAAATACGTTCATGCGCGGCATGCATATCAACAATAATTAAGCCCTCAGTATTCTGAGCTAATATATAGATTCCATGAAGCTGTGCAATTGCGATACCGAGTGGAAATTCGTCTACTCGAGTTTTAAATCCCTCTAGGTCACCATTTTTCACAGATGAAGTATCTTCATGCTCAAATGATGTTTTCTCATCTCGTAAAGGAGCGAGATAAGTTTTTAGTGCATTATTGAGTTGAACTGAACCATTGTAACGAGGTTCTTGCGGTACTGAATTATATTGCACAGCCTGTGGACGACTTTGATTAAACTCTGTTAGTAAATCAGTTGAAATCTGATTTTGATCATTTATTGAGGATTCAGTTTCAACATGATTACGATGTAAATTAAATTGTTCTTGGTACTTAGGTTGCGATTGATAATTAAAATTTGTTGTGGATTCTTCCACTTTCATCGCTTGGGCTAAATCAGCACTTGCAGTTTGAAATTGTGACAAGGTTTCTTTTGCATAGTGTCGCACAAACTCGTGAACTTCACGCTGATTCAAAAACCGTATTTCGTGCTTCGTTGGATGTACATTTACATCAATATTTTCTGGATCAACTTCTAAAAAAAGTAAGTACGAAGAATGCTGATGACCATGCAAAATCCCGTCATAAGCCATTCTTAAAGCATGTGAAATTGTTTTATCTTTTACAATACGACCATTTACATACACATATTGCAAGTCTGCTTGAGCACGTGCATCAGATGGATGACCTAACCAACCTGACAAACGCATATTGATACTTTCAGCATCTATCCAATACGCATTTTGAATGAATTGTTGACCTAATAGTTGTTGAACACGTTGATAGCGTAACTCTCCACTATCTGCGACGGGTAAATTCAGGCGAATATTGTCGTTGTGTTCTAAAACAAAACGAATATCAAAATGAGTCAAAGCCAAACGGCGAACTATTTCTTCAATATGACCAAATTCCGTACTTGGTTTCTTTAAAAACTTACGCCGCGCAGGTACATTAAAAAATAAATCTTGCACACGAATATGTGTTCCTTTCTGTGCAGCGACAGCTTGAACTTGTTGATGATCAAACGCAGTACCATTCACTTCAACCTGATAGCCAATTCCTTGATCATCTTGACTACTGGTTAATGTTAAACGTGACACCGCAGCAATCGATGCAAGCGCTTCCCCACGAAAACCTAAACTGACAATTGCATGAAGATCTTCAGAAGTTTTAATTTTACTCGTAGCATGGCGCATTACAGCCAAAGGTAAATCATCTGAATGAATACCATGACCATTATCTATGATTTCTATCAGTGTTGAGCCACCTTGAGCTACGCGAATAATCAACTCAGTCGCACCAGCATCAATTGAGTTTTCTAATAATTCTTTTACTACAGATGAAGGACGCTCAATTACCTCACCTGCCGCAATTTGGTTCGCTAGTGCGGCATCAAGAGTATGAATACGACGTATTGAATCATGCACCATGCAATTGTTCCTGCAAAGTATCGGCTAGCTGCTGTGAATTTACATCTAATGTCACAAAACGAGTTAACTCATCATCTGATTTTTGTATATCAATAACAACATCAGCCTGTGGAATTTCATCACCACCTTTTGATGGCCATTCAAATAAAAATAACCCATTTGGTGTTTCAAGATAATCTCTAATACCCATTAACTCTAATTCATATGGATCATCTAATCGGTATAAATCAAAATGGAAAACTTCTTGACCATTGATGGTATAAGGCTCAACCAATGTATATGTCGGACTTTTTACAGAACCTTGATGCCCCAAACTCTGAAGAAAATAGCGTGTGAAAGTCGTTTTACCAGCACCTAGATCACCAATCAAATAAATAATGCCTGAACGAATCTGCTGAGATAAGACTTGTGCAAAACGTTGAGTGTCTTGTTCATGATTTAGGGTAAATTTCACTGAATACGACATGGCAAATAAAACAAAATTGGGATGGCAGCTATGATAACATTGCCCTGCTTTAAAGCCTAATCCGTAAAGAAAAGCTGCTACATTTTAATGCAATTGTGATCTCAAAAATTAAAGGATCAATATGTCTTCTGAAGCTTTATTAATTGACTGTGCATGCCACGGTCAAAACTATGCTGCTGTCATATGTGGGCATTTAGTTCAAAATCATGAACATCCATTAGGATTTATTGAAAACGTTTCAGATCGAACCAATCCTCAAGGTTGGTGTTTAGCATGTGAATATGTTTTTACACAAGAACAAGAAATGTCTGATGTATTTCGTAATTTCAACCAAATGGCAGTAGTGTGTATTGAATGCTATGACAGCATTAAAAATAAACACAATATCTACCCACATCCTTCAGTTTAAATTACCTACTTTAATATCTTATGATGAAAGCAGCAAAATCACTATTTACTCCTCCGTTAATAAATGGTGTTAGTGCCAGTAAAGTCTTTCTACCCAATGATGTCTCTGAATTGACTATTTTTGAATACTTATGTGTTCAATTCCCTCATATACAAGCAATAGAGTGGCAACAACGCTTTGAGGATGGATTAATTTATGCCTCAGACGGTATGAAATTAAGTATCCAGGATAGATATACGCCCAATACTTTTATTTTCTATTATCGTTTTCTGGCACATGAAATACATGTGCCATTTGAGCATCAAATTCTATTTGAAGATGAACATTTGCTTGTCGTGGATAAACCACATTTCCTGACGATGTCTCCAACAGGTCAATACGTTCAAGAAACATTATTGGTAAGACTAAAAAAACAAACGGGATATGCTGAACTAACACCAATACATCGACTTGATCGTGAAACTGCAGGCGTAGTGCTTTTCTGTAAGAAAGCAGAATCACGCGGAATCTATCAGCAACTTTTTGCCGAACGAAAAGTACAAAAAACTTATCATGCTATCGCTGCATATCGACCAGAAATCAAATTTCCAATGTCTTTGGAAGTACACATGGAAAAAGGTCATCCTTTCTATACCATGCGAGTGAACTATGACAAAACAGCAAATACTGAAACATTTATAGAATTACTTGAACACAATTTCCAACATGCTAAATATCAACTTTCACCCAAAACTGGAAAACAACACCAACTTCGGGTGCATCTCAATCATCTAAATATTCCTATTCTAAATGATCCTTTTTATCCAACCGTACTACATAAAGCAGACGATGACTTTAATCATCCACTTCAACTGTTAGCAAAAGAAATTAGTTTTATTGATCCGATCAGTAATTTACAAAGAATGTTTAGATCCAATCATGAATTGACATTGTAAGTATGACGTAATGACAAAAAAAGCATTATTTCAACTCAAAACGATTGAAATTAGCTTTTGATCGTTTAAAATACCTAGCGATAATTAAAAAATATTTGGTCATATTTTTCATGAGAAAAACAGAAGTTTATCAGGTTCGTCTTGATTCACAGGAAAAGAAACAAGCTTTTGCTGTCTTTAAGCAGTTAGGTATCTCCCCTGCTCAAGCAGTTCGACTTTTCTTCAAACAAGTAGTTTTAACAAAATCCATCCCGTTTGCGATTGAAAACCAAAACATCAACATGGAACAGTTACTGAAATTAAGAAAATCAAAAAATGCTACGACCGCTGATCATTCAACATCAACAGACTTAGAAGATGACCATGAAGATTTGTTTGAAGAACTAAATGCTTTGCTTGGTGAAAGTGACAAAAGTTAACAATGTTGCATTTTTAAACAAGTTTTTAATTTTTAAGCTGAATCTTTTTAGATATTCTGACAATCCAAATAAAATTATAACTCAAGGATTTAGGAATGATTGTCAAGAGAGCAACACGTGAAGACCTAGAACAACTTGCTGTTTTATTTGATGAATATCGTCAATTTTATGGTGCCTCTGCAAACATTAAGCAATCCTACCAATTTTTGAAGCACCGATTTGACAATAAAGAAAGTGTTATCTTTATTCACGTAAAAGATAATGTCTTTACAGGATTTGTCTTACTTTATCTTGCGTTCTCATCAGTTGCTTGTGAAACCTACTATATTTTGGATGATGTCTATGTAACCCCATCCTACCGTAAACAAGGTTCGGCAAAACAACTCATCGACACCGCTATTTTATTTGCAAGACACGAAAATGCTTTACGCATTAGTTTAGAAACCCAAAAAAACAATATTGAATCTCATCGACTTTATGAGCAAATGGGTTTTATGCGGGATGATGAGTTCAATACCTTTCATTGCTTCCTCAAATAATTACTTTTCCAGTGCAATATTATGACTAAGTTGTTTTTGTGTAGCAGATAAATACAGCCACTCACCCTCTGGAATTTTTGGCAATTCCAATAAACCAACTTGATGACGATGTAAATCTTCCACCTTATTCCCTACTGCAGCTAACATTCGCTTAACTTGATGATAGATGCCTTGATGAATCGCCATAGAAAGCTGATGTTCAGAGAATAAATGAACATCCGTTGCAGCGTAAATTCCTTTTTCATTTCTCAGCTCAACACCCTGTTCCAAAGCTTGTTTTTGCTCTTGTGTAATAGGGTCTGCTGTTGTGACATGATAAACTTTTGGAACATGTTTACGCGGGTTGGTCAAAGCTTGTAAATATTGACCATCATCAGTTAATAGTAATAATCCTGTTGTATCCTGATCTAACCGCCCAACACATTGAATACCACGATGTAGAAGAATTTCGGGAAATAAACTGAATACGCTTTTATGATGCGTTGCTTGGTGAGAACACTCATAACCTTTAGGTTTATTTAACACGATATAAACATTCTCGCGAAATAAATACTCTTGGCCAAAAACTTCAAAACTTAAATGTTCTGTTGGGAAATTTTGCTTCGGATTATCACAAATTTGGTTTTCAATCGTCACTGAACCATTTTTGATAATTTGTTGACAGTATTTTCGAGAACCAAACCCTTGCGATTGCAAAATTTTTTCCAACAACATCTTTTAAATCCGATCAAAAACTCCGTTTATTGTACTCTATTCCTTACCCATACTGCTGTATGTTGAACTGTATGTATATCCAATATAGGCAATCTTCACAATTTCTCCATTTGTAATACAAGCAATACAAAACCCTTCTAAAAGAATCAAACTCTGAGGCTTGCACTCCATATTTTGGCTCAAAATTCTTGTTACATTTGTTTCAAGCAAAAATATTGTCCCAAAAAATGGACAAGGAGTTTCAGTATGAAATCTAAAATTTGGTTATACAGTACTATTATTGCAACCTCATCTATGCTGTCTGTTGCTCATGCGGATAATTCAACTCGTGTTGCCGCGACTTCAGCACTGGGTAGTGTTGTTGGAACTGCAATCGGTCAACAACTCGGTGGCAATACTGGAGCTATGATTGGTTCAGCGATTGGTGGTGCAGGTGGTGCAGCCGCGTCAAGTAATAAACGCGATCGAACTGAAGCTGCTATTGGTGGAGGATTAGGTGGTGTAGGTGGTTATACTGTAGGACGTAATGTTGCAGGAACCAATGGCGGTTATGTAGGTGCTGCTCTAGGTGCTGCAGGTGGTGCTGTTTTAGGTCAAAAAGTAGGTCAAGATCGTGATCTAGACAATCGTAGATATGATGACCGCTATGAAAATCGTCGCTCATACGATGATAGACGTTATTACAATTCTCGTTACAAATACCGTCACGACAATGGTTTACACCGTGGTTGGTACAAAAATCGTTGATTTTAAATATTTAATATGAGCACCTTCGGGTGCTTTTTTTATTATTGAGATAATATATCGAAAAATTTCGATATACATAAAAAACAATATATCGTATTATTCCGATATATTGTTTTAGGTTATATCGATGAAATCATTACAAGAGATAAAGTTTTCAGTTTTGGAGCTGGCACCTGTTCGCGAAGATAAAAGTATTGAGTTTTCACTTCACCATGCACTTGAACTCGCACAACATGTAGAGCAACTAAATTATGAACGTTTTTGGCTAGCTGAGCACCATAATATGGATGGTATCGCAAGTTCCGCTACCGCTGTTCTTTTAGGTTTTATCGCCGCACACACGCAACATATTCGTTTAGGCTCTGGTGGCATTATGCTGCCTAATCATGCACCACTCGTTGTGGCTGAACAGTTTGGTACCCTAGCAACACTTTACCCCAATCGATTTGATTTAGGCTTAGGTCGTGCGCCTGGCACAGACCCTTTAACTATGCGAGCACTTCGACGTGGTCGCCAAGAGACTGAGGACCAATTTCCTCAGGATGTATTAGAAATACTACAATATTTCAAAGCGCCTCAACCCAATCAAAAAATTATTGCCACACCTGGACAAAATACTCATGTGCCCGTTTGGTTATTGGGTTCGAGTCTATTTAGTGCTCAATTGGCGGCGAAACTTGGGCTTCCTTATTCTTTCGCATCACATTTTGCTCCACGCATGCTAGGACAAGCTATTCAACTTTATCGCGACAATTTCCAAGCTTCTGAATATCTTGATCAACCGTATGTATCAATGGGTATTCCAACTGTTATTGCATCTACGGATGAGGAGGCCCAATATTTAGCAACTAGTTCTTATCAACGTATTTTAAACTTGATTCGTGGTGATAGTTTAAAACTTAAACCTCCTGTTAAATCGACTGAAGGCCTTGCAAGTAGCGCTGAACAACTAGCTATACAAAACTTTTATGCGATGGCTCAAATTGGTTCGAAAGATACTGTTCAAGCGGGCCTAAGTAAAATTATCCAACAATATGATGTTGATGAGTTTATTTTCACGTGTGATATATACGATACCCAAAAACGTTTAGACAACTTTAGCCTACTGATGGAAATTAAACACAGTTAAGTACTTTAGATTATGAAGTAAGTATGACTTAGAAAAATACTTACTTCACTGTACCCAAATATTGATAAGCTGCATCTTTTTTGACATATCTTAAATACTTATTTAGTGGTTTGAAATTTTGGTTTAATAAAAGAATATCTATGGTACTCAAGTCTTTACTGATACGAATATATTCAGGCGTGTCACTGCTGCCCATATGATGATTACAATCATAATCAACTGTAATTTGATCCAACAACGATTTCTTGGTTTGAAAAATCTTTGTAAGCTCCAACTCCCCTGATGCTAACAATTTAAAGCCTTGAATAACATATGTTCCAACACAACTGCTTCCTTTATAATAACTCTCAATCAAATAAATTGGCTGTTTGTTCAACAAACTTTGTTTAACATCCAAAATGAAACCAGTCTCAATGGGAGTAACTACATTCTTTCCGTAAATAAGTGTTTGTGAATAAGAAGAAAACTCCCCCATTGTTCCTCCTCCACCGATATCGAAGGTATAAAATTTTATTTTTTTGTCAGGAGAATAATGTGTTCTCAAATTATAGTGATCTTGAAATGCAGGAAAAGAGTAACTAAAGCTTGTTTTATCGTTTTGAATTTTAGCCACTATCTCAGTCTCCATTGACTGATTCACATCATAAAAAGATTTGTCTTTATAATTTTTAACTACCCTACTTTCAAACTGGGCTAAAGTCTCGGCATGAATAATTGAGCTAAATATTAATGCAATAAAAATGAAGATGTTTTTCATTTTATCTATCCGTTTTTCTTATTAGAAATTTGAGTATAGATTTTTTATCTATACTCAATAAACATTCATTTTATCCAATACGACGTTTTAAACCCGTCATCTGTAAAACACGCGTTGAAATTTCCTCAATCGACATTTCAGTCACATTTAAGTATTTAATCCCTTCAGAAATATAAATACCTTCAATCGCACGCAACTCCATTTGGCATTGACTAAAACTCGAATAACGACTATTCGCTTTACGTTCATTGCGAATCGCAACCAAACGCTCAGCATCGATCATTAAGCCAAACAATTTATTCTTATGTTCTTTGAGAATTTTAGGCAAACGATTGTCATCCAAATCTTCTTCTGTGAGAGGATAATTCGCAACACGAATACCAAATTGCAGAGAAAGGTAAATTGAAGTCGGTGTTTTCCCTGAACGAGATACTCCGATCAAAATAATATCTGCTTTATCGTAATGTCGAGTTCTTGCACCATCATCATTGTCTAGCGCAAAGTGAACCGCATCAATACGAGCCTTATAATATTCAGAATCCGTTACTGCATGTGTTTGACCAACTAAAGTCGTTGGTGGTGTCCCAAGCTCATCAGATAATTTACTGATTAAGCCTTCAAAAACATCCAAATTTACAGCTTTTGCTGTGTTGATGATTTCACGAACATGTGGATCAACTAAAGTGTCAAAAACAAGGGGCAAAGAACCGTCTCTATTTTGACAAGCATTGATCTCAGCAACAACGTTCATCGCGGCTTCTTCAGTGGTGATATAAGGCATAATATGAATGTCAAAATCAACGTTCGGAAATTGAGCAAGTAGTGAATGCCCAAGGGTTTCAGCCGTAATCGCTGTACCATCTGAAATAAAATATACGCTCCGTTTAATTTCTTTACTTACGGGCATCAAAATTCTCCTTAAACATTTGTCTTAGTGCTCTATAATCTTTATAGTAAACTCATCTAACATGACTGTCGCTTAGTAAAACGGTTAATCTAGGCACTTTCGTATAATTTCATACCAATGATGGTCATTAATACTGCAAAAAAAGTGGAGTAAATACTTTGGAAGCGCGCGTAATCGGTCTGGAAAAATTAGGGAAACACGATGTCGAACTCGTAGGTGGGAAAAACTCATCTTTGGGTGAAATGATCAGCCATTTATCCAATGCTGGTGTATCGGTACCTGGTGGCTTCGCAACAACTGCTGCTGCCTATCGTGAGTTCTTGGATCAAAGCGGTTTAAACGCTCGTATTCAGGCTGAACTTGCACAACTTAATGTAGATGATGTAATCGCACTTGCTGAGACTGGTGCAAAAATCCGTAAATGGATTGTTGATACTCCACTGACCGCCGCATTAGAAAAAGAAATCCGCGAGGCATTTGCAGTACTTTCAAACGGTAATCCAAACATCGCTGTAGCTGTACGCTCTTCTGCAACTGCAGAAGATTTACCTGACGCATCATTTGCAGGTCAACAAGAAACTTTCTTAAATATTCGTGGTATCGATAATATCCTGATCGCGATTAAAGAAGTTTTTGCATCTTTATATAACGATCGTGCGATTGCATATCGTGTACACCAAGGCTTTGAACACAGTGTTGTTGCGCTTTCAGCTGGTGTTCAACGTATGGTTCGTTCTGAAACTGGTGCTGCAGGTGTTATGTTTACACTTGATACAGAATCTGGTTTCCGTGATGTTGTATTCATTACAGCCTCTTATGGTTTGGGTGAAATGGTTGTACAGGGTGCAGTTAACCCTGACGAGTTCTACTTATCTAAGCCACTTTTAAACAATGGCAAGCATGCAGTATTACGTCGTAATCTTGGTTCTAAACACCAAAAAATGATTTATGGTGAAGAAGGTTCTGCGGGTAAATCTGTTGTTGTGGTTGATGTAGAAAAACCTGAACGCCAACAATTCGCATTAAATGATCATGAGCTTCATGAACTTGCAAAACAAGCATTAATCATTGAACAACACTACGGTTCACCGATGGATATCGAGTGGGCAAAAGATGGTGATGATGGTCAAATCTACATCGTTCAAGCACGTCCAGAAACCGTAAAAAGTCGCCAAAATGTCGGCACAATGGAACGTTACCTGTTAAAGCAACGCGGTACAGTTATCTGTGAAGGACGTTCTATTGGTCAACGCATCGGTTCAGGTAAAGTTCGCGTCGTAACTTCGATTAAAGAAATGGATAAAGTACAAGACGGTGATGTACTTGTATCTGACATGACTGACCCAGACTGGGAACCAGTAATGAAACGTGCTGCTGCGATTGTAACTAACCGTGGTGGTCGTACATGTCACGCAGCCATTATTGCTCGTGAACTTGGTGTACCTGCAATTGTTGGCTGTGGTAATGCAACGGAAGTATTAACTGATGGTCAAGAAGTCACTGTTTCTTGTGCTGAAGGTGATACAGGCTTTATTTATGAAGGTGCGTTAGACTTTGAAGTTCAACGTAACTCTATTCATTCCATGCCAAAACTACCGTTCAAAATTATGATGAACGTTGGTAATCCAGACCGTGCATTTGACTTTGCACAAATTCCAAATGAAGGTATCGGTCTTGCACGTCTTGAGTTCATTATTAACCGAATGATTGGCGTCCACCCTAAAGCTTTATTAAATATTGAAAGTTTGCCACGCGAAACACGTGCAGCAGTGATGACACGAACTGCTGGCTACACCTCTCCGATTGAGTTCTATGTTGAAAAATTAGTTGAGGGTATTTCGACTCTTGCTGCTGCATTTGCGGAAAAACCAGTCATTGTTCGTATGTCTGATTTCAAATCAAATGAATACGCAAACTTAATTGGTGGTAAATTATACGAACCAGAGGAAGAAAACCCGATGTTGGGCTTCCGTGGTGCAAGTCGTTATGTATCAGATAACTTCCGCGATTGTTTCGAGCTTGAATGCCGCGCATTGAAAAAAGTGCGTGACGAAATGGGCTTAACTAACGTACAAATCATGATTCCATTTGTTCGTACAGTTTCTGAAGCAAAACGTGTTATCGAATTACTTGCTCAAAACGGCTTAAAACGTGGTGAGAATGGTTTAAAAATCATCATGATGTGTGAATTACCAACCAATGCTTTATTGGCTGAACAATTCCTTGAACATTTCGATGGTTTCTCTATAGGTTCAAACGATTTAACGCAGTTAACACTAGGTTTAGATCGTGATTCGGGTATTGTTTCTCACTTGTTTGATGAACGTGATGCAGCAGTTAAAGCGCTTCTTTCAATGGCAATTCATGCTTGTCGCAAAGCAGGCAAATACGTTGGTATTTGTGGTCAAGGCCCATCTGACCATCCTGATCTTGCTAAATGGTTAATGGAACAAGGTATTGAATCGGTGTCATTGAACCCAGACTCAGTACTTGATACTTGGTTCTTCCTTGCAGAAGAGCAGATCAAAAAGGCTTAATCTTTATTAGAAAAAGACCCTCTTTCGTAGGGTCTTTTTTCATCTTTAGTTCTTGAGATTTTAAAATTATGCAAATTTACTTGGCTCGTAACAATCAACAAGCTGGACCTTACAGTTTAGAACAAGTAAACCAAATGCTCGCAAGTCAACAAGTTTTACTTACTGACTTAGCATGGCATGAAGGTATGACTGAATGGAAAACTCTTGGAGAATTAACTCAAGGCAAACTTGTATACGAACCTGTAGGTTATTCAACTTTTAATACACCAATTAAAAATGAAGCTGAAAATTCAAGCTTCAAAATTAAAGTTGAAACGAAGTCTGATAATTTTGAACTGGCGTCATTTGCGTCGCGTGCGTTGGCAAAAATATTTGATCTAATGCTATGGCTACCGATGGCAGCAATTCCCTCTTTCTTTTTTGATCAAAGCCAATACACTCAATTGTTTGAAATTCAAAAACAATTACAGGCTACAGACGTAGCATCTAGTAAAGCTGTTGAACTGCAACAACAACTTATTCAATTAATTCCAAATGAAGCATGGATCAGTATTTTTGCATATCTTATTATCATGTTGATGTTACAAGCATTCATGATTGCTAAATCAGGTCAAAGTCTTGGAAAGAAAATTGCCAAAATCAAAATCGTAGATGCTGAGACAACCACAAATGTAAGTACAATTCGTGCTTTCTGGGTGAGAAGCATACTTTTCATCATTCTGAATCTACTATTTATGCCTTTTATCACAATTATTGATTATGGATTCTTCATGTTGAACAAAAAACGTCAAACTTTGCATGATAAATTAGCCAAAACGAAAGTCGTAAAGCAATAAATAAGTGAAGATATAAAAAAGAGGATTTACTCCTCTTTTTTTATATATTAAATTGATATCTATAGAGAAAAATAACAACTGAACCCGAATCCCTACAAGATAAATCGGGTTTGAAAACAAGCATTTCAGCGTACTTTATCAGTAGCTTAGTTTTTCAATATGAGGCATAATGCCCTACAACGTAGCGGTGTCGGATAATTGACAAGCATTTCACAAAAAATTCTTATCAATCATGCGACACTTTAATCGCTATCCCATAATTTAATTAGGGAATGGGACTCTTCACCGAGGTTGTAAAATGAGACAAACGATTTTAGCTGTATTGTCTTTATCAACGATGGCTGCACTCTTGACTGGGTGTGGCGGTGATATGGTACTACTAAACAATAAAGGTCCAGTTGGTCAAGGTCAAAGTGACCTCATGATGACTGCGATCTATCTAATGCTTTTGGTGGTAATTCCATCAATTATCATGGCATTATGGTTTGGTTGGCAATATCGCGCATCGAATAAAGATGCAGACTATAAACCTACTTGGGCACACTCTACGACAATTGAGATCGTTGTTTGGGGTGTTCCTGTCATTATTATTGGTATTTTAGCTTGGTTAACTTGGTGGGGTTCCCACAAGTACGACCCTTACCGTCCGTTAGAGTCAGATAAAGCGCCTTTAACTGTTCAAGCCATCGCTGAACAATTCAAATGGATTTTTATCTATCCTGAGCAAAACATTGCAACGGTAAACGAAGTACGCTTCCCAGAAAAAACGCCTGTAAGCTTTAAGATTACTTCTAACTTTACGATGAACTCGTTCTTCATCCCACAGTTAGGTGGTCAGATCTATGCTATGGCGGGTATGCAGACTCATCTTCACCTTTTAGCAGACGAACCAGGTGTATTCCGTGGTTTCTCAGCTAACTATTCAGGTTATGGTTTCTCACAAATGCGCTTCAAGGCACATAGTGTAACTGAACCAGAGTTTGCACAGTGGGTAGAAGCTGTTAAAGCGGGTAATGGTACAAGTATCAATGCTGAAGCAATTCAAAAAGGTACACTTGACCAAGCTGAATTAGCGACTCTTAAAGATGGCAATCGTTCTAAATATCAGATCGAAGCACTTGTAGCAAAAGCAAAGACTCCAGAAGAAAAGCAAGAGGCTGAAGAAATGAAGCCTTACCCTACAGAGCCACATCCTGTGACTTATTATTCTTCAGTTGAGCCTAAATTATTCGAATCTGTTATCAATCATTATATGAGCAACTATCATGGTGCAGACCACTCAGCTCCTGCTGAGCATGCAACTGAAGAAACTCATACCAATGATGAACATGCCACAGCTTCTGCAGAGGAATAAGACATGTTTGGAAAGTTAGGACTTGATGCAATTCCGCACGATCCGATCGTGTTGGTCACAGTTGCAATGATGGTTTTAGGTGGTATCGCGCTTGTTGCTGGTATTACTTATTTCAAAAAATGGGGCTATCTGTGGAACGAATGGTTCACATCAGTAGACCATAAAAAAATCGGTATTATGTATATCATTGTATCTGTAATCATGCTATTGCGTGGTTTCGCTGATGCAATCATGATGCGTTTACAACTTTTCCTCGCTAAAGGCGGTGGTGAAGGTTACCTACACCCAGAACACTACGATCAGATTTTTACCGCACATGGTGTAATCATGATCTTCTTCGTGGCAATGGGTCTCGTTGTAGGTATGATGAACATCTCAGTACCGCTACAAATTGGTGCTCGTGACGTTGCATTCCCATTATTGAACTCACTAAGTTTCTGGTTATTTGCTGGTGCTGCTGGGTTGATGATGGCTTCACTAGCGTTAGGTGAATTCGCTGCGACAGGTTGGATGGCTTATCCACCTCTATCTGGCATCGAATATTCTCCTGGTGTAGGTGTTGACTACTACATTTGGGCACTGCAAGTTTCAGGTTTAGGTACGCTTTTATCTGGTGTTAACTTCTTCGTTACCATTATTAAAATGCGTGCACCTGGCATGAAATTAATGGACATGCCAATTTTTACTTGGACATCACTCTGCACAGCTGTGTTAATCATTGCATCTTTCCCTGTATTAACAGGTACGCTTGCAATGTTGACATTAGACCGTTACTTCGGTTTCCACTTCTTCACAAATGAGCTTGGTGGTAGCCCAATGCTTTATGTGAACTTGATTTGGACTTGGGGTCACCCAGAAGTTTACATTTTAGTATTACCAGCATTTGGTCTATACTCAGAAATCGTTGCAACTTTCTCTCGTAAGACGTTGTTCGGTTACAAATCAATGGTATATGCAACTATCGCAATTACTGTACTTGCGTTCGTTGTATGGCTTCACCACTTCTTTACCATGGGTGCGGGTGCAAACGTTAACGCATTCTTCGGTATTATGACGATGGTTATTGCGATTCCTACAGGTGTGAAAATCTTCTCTTGGTTATTCACAATGTATAAGGGACGCATTACTTATACTACCCCGATGCTTTGGACACTTGGCTTCCTTGTGACTTTTGGTATCGGTGGTTTGACTGGTGTACTTATGGCTGTTCCGCCTGCGGACTTCCTTGTACACAACTCACTCTTCTTGATTGCTCACTTCCATAACGTAATTATCGGTGGTGTGGTGTTTGGTATGTTTGCCGGCATCATCTTCTACTGGCCGAAAATGTTTGGTTGGAAACTCAATGAAGCTTGGGGTAAAGCTGCGTTCTGGTTCTGGTTTATTGGTTTCTACTTTGCATTCATGCCTCTTTATATCCTTGGCTTCATGGGTATGACACGTCGTTTGAATACATATGACAACCCTGAATGGGATCCATACTTAGCAATTGCATTGTTCGGTGCGGTATTGATTGCTATCGGTATTGCTTGTTTCCTTATGCAGATTATCGTTGGTTTCTTACAACGTCATCAAAATATGGACTACACAGGCGATCCATGGGATGGTCGTACATTTGAATGGGCTACCTCATCTCCTGCTCCATTCTATAACTTTGCACATCTACCAGCAGCTGACGGTATCGACCGCTTCTGGACAGATAAAGAAAATGGTGTAGCTTACGCACGCGATACTAAATATGAAGATATCCATATGCCGACTAATCGTGCAGCTGGTTTCATCATTGCAATGTTCATTACTGTTCTTGGTTTTGCATTGATCTGGCATATTTGGTGGCTTGTAGTTGTTTCTTTCGTTGCTTCAGTTGTTAGCTTGATCGTAAGCTCATTCACTAAGAATGTTGATTACTATGTACCTGCTGCAGAAGTTGAACGTATTGAAAATGAACGCTATGCGTTACTTGAAAAACACTTGAAGAAGGACTAAGGAAATGGCTGAAGTACTTCATCACGACAACCACGGTCATGACGGTCATCACGAACACGATGACACAGACTTAACGGTCTTTGGTTTCTGGACATATTTGATGAGTGACTTGATTCTTTTCGGATCACTCTTCATTGCGTTCGCTGTATTAAGCAGTCATATTCCGCCTGGTACTCCAAGTGCGAAAGATCTTTTTGGTGATTCTTTAGGTTTTGTTTTAACTGAGACCTTTGCCCTTTTGATCTCTTCGGTAACATTTGGATTCGCTGTTCTTGCATCTTATAAAAAGAACGTTAATCAAGTGATTGCTTGGTTGTTTGTTACTTTCTTATTTGGTGCAACGTTCATTGGGATGGAAATTTATGAATTCCAGCACCTGGTACATGCTGGCCATGGTCCAACTCATAGTGCGTTCTTATCAGCATTCTTTACTTTAGTTGGTACACACGGTATCCACGTAACTTCTGGTTTAGTTTGGATGCTGGTACTTATGTATCAAATTAAAAAGAATGGTTTGACACTACCGAATACACGTCGTCTTGCTTGCTTAAGCTTGTTCTGGCACTTCCTTGACATCGTTTGGATCTGTGTATTCAGCGTCGTTTACTTAATGGGAGTTCTCTAATGAGTGGTCATGACCATAATGCTGCAGGTGCATCACACGGTAACTTCAAACAGTACACGGTTGGTTTCATCCTGTCTGTTGTCCTCACCATCATTCCTTTTGGAATGGTGATGGCGGGTGGTTTTAGTCGTGGTATTTTAATGACTGTAATCGCAATTACAGCGGTTGCTCAGGTGCTTGTACAGCTTGTGTATTTCCTACACATGAATACATCATCAGAACAACGCTGGAACTTGATTGCATTCATCTACACAATCCTATGTATCGCTGTTCTTCTTGTTGGTTCAGTATGGATTATGAATTACCTACACTACAACATGATGATCTAAACTGATTGTCATGTGGAAAAAGTATTTATTCCTGACTAAACCAGGAATTCTCTTCGGTAATTTTATTACCACCTTGGGCGGCTTCTTTTTAGCCGCCCAAGGCGCTATAGATATCCTCTTATTATTATTGACCTTACTAGGGACAACTTTTGTAGTTGCTTCTGGTTGTGTCGTGAATAATGTGATTGACCAAGATATCGATCAAAAAATGCAGCGTACGATGAATCGTGCTCTTGTTAAAAAGACAATCTCTCCAACAATTGCAATGCTCTATGCATTGGTCTTAGGAGCTATTGGATTTGGCATTTTATGGTTCTTTGTAAATGCATATGCATTCTTGTTTGCTGTCATTGGTTTTGTTGTCTATGTCGGTTTTTATAGTTTGTGGACTAAACGTACTACAATCCATCAAACTGTAATTGGTAGTATTTCTGGAGCGAGTCCTCCTGTTATTGGTTATACGGCTGTAACTCAACAATTTGATATGGCTGCCCTATTAATTTTTGTTGCATATGCTTTATGGCAAATGCCACATTCTTGGGCGATTGCTATCTATCGTTTTGATGATTATAAAAACGCAGGAGTACCAATTTTACCTGTAGCACGCTCTATTCTACGCACGAAAATAGAATCCTTAATTTATGTGATTTTATTTACTATTGCGATGAATGGTTTATATGTTTATGGATATACCAATATTGTATTCTTGGTGATCTGTAATTTACTTTGTGCTTACTGGTTCTACATTGGTATTTTAGGTTTTAAAGCTGAAAATGACCAACTTTGGGCAAAACGCTTTTTCTTATTTTCAGTGATTTTGATTACTGTAATTAGTTTAAGTTTCAGTTTTACTTTTAATAGTCCTGCACCCACCTTCCCTATTTTCTAAAAAGATAGAGGAACCTCTATCTTTTTATTCTCTGCTTCAATTGTTATCATTTCGTGCAATAAAAACATTCATACTTTATTGCCTAAATGAAACTTCAAAATATATCGATTTTAAAACCCATTTTTTATACTTTTATCACAGCAATTTCTATTCAAGCTCAAAGTATTTATGCTGGAGCTGAAAATATCTGTGAACCAAATCTACACTTAGATGATCGCGATCTAAATGGTTGCAGTAATTTACCTGTTCTATATCCTTCAAACGATAGTCAAACTAATACTGCCTTATTACTAAGCGATTTGGGTCTAGCTGAAATCGAACCAATGCCTATAGATCAAAACTTATGGGATGCGACTTTTGGTTCTGTGCCATTTGATGCTGCAAATGTATCATTGGCAACGAAGAATAAAATTCAGAATCAGAGAAATGAATTAACAGTAAAAGACGAAATCATATTTGATGAACGTTGTTATAGTTTTAATTCAGGCAACTATGCTTTTATTAATCAAGTTAAAACCCATAAACTAATTCCAGCAAATGAAAAGCTTGTTCTGATCAACGAACGCAAGAAGATGAATCAATGTGACAATAAAATTGCATTGATCTCTATCGATCCAAATTGGTCAACAACCACGCGTCAATATGCATCTTATTTAAATGCGAGTATTTTGTTTTATAATGCTAACTATTCATCTTCTACGAAAATTTTTACGGTATTAACTTCGGTTGAAGATGCATGGTTGAAAGAAACAGCTCAATATATGTTGATTCGGACGACTCTCAATTCAGCTTATGCAACAGGTGTTGATCAATACGGTGATGTATACCTTGATAATATTAATCAAAACTTACTAAAACAGTTCTTAGGTCATATCACGAACTATCTAAATGCTTACCCTAATGGTCGTTATGTAGCAAGTGCGCGTGGATTTTTACGTCGTGGTTTTTGGTTATCTAAACGCCAAGATCTTTTAGTCAATGAGATCGTATGGCAAATTCAAAATCCTAAATCTAAATTTTACAATTTAGATATGGGACAACTTCCTGCTGAAATTGATAGACGTATTTTTAGTAGCAATTCATTTGAACTCAAAAATCTCAAGGACCCTTTTTTCTTGACGATATATAATTTAATGAATATGCGTGGCTACAAAACTGAACATTACCAACCTATTACGTGGTCTCAACTTAATGCACAAAAAGATTTCTTTAAAACTCAACCTGAGTTATTTAACTATTTAAGAGCAATTCATTTATTTTTTATCCAGAATAAACCCCAAGATGCTTTAAATTATCTACCAAAGCCAAATACTAAAAATACCAATTATTTACAACTGAGCCAAACTTTTTTAAAAGGTCAAATATTGGAAAAACTCGGTCATAACCAAACTGCTGAAGAATACTGGACTAATCAGCTTGCTCAAGCACGTACACTTTATCAGAAAGGCTTATTTGAAACCGCATTATCCAAACATTTGAATATCAAACAAGATTATTCAGCTTTTATAGGAAAACAAGCGAAAATAAGCCAACCAAATCTACAAAAACAATTTATAACTCAACAAGCTAATATAGATAGTTTAGACAAGATTATTCAATCTAATCAAAGCACTGTCGATCAAAAACAAGCTGCTATTCATACCTTATTAAGCAAAAGTTTAGTTCACCAGAGATTCGATTTATTTCAACGAAAATATTCATATTTGCCTAAAAATGCGAATGAATACAAAGGATATTCGAGTGAAAAAGAACACCTAAAAAACAAACCTGTGTTTGCTAATTTTATTTGGAATGGATCAAACATCACGGCTCAACTCAAATGCGATAATCTCTTAACATTGACCCAACAACTCAGTAAATTGCCAAATGATCCCCTACTCAACATTTGTTTGGGAGAGTTTATGCGAAGTGAACAAGGTTATAGCCTGCAACAACTCAGCTATGACGAGCAACAAAAACCAACTATAAGTGGAAAAATTTTCGCACGCGGTGAAATTTATAAAGACATTATCAAATCTTCTCGAAAAGATGATTTACATGCTTATGCACTGTATAGGGCAATTCAATGTTATGCACCGAGTGGAATAAATGATTGCGGGGGTACCGAAGTGGCTAAAAACACGCGTAAGCAATGGTACGATCAAATCAAAAGAGATTATCCAACAAGTACATGGGCTAAATCACTGAAATATTATTGGTAGGTTTATCCTTTAATGTGGTTAAGGTGTATTCTTTTTAGTATGTTGCTGTTGATATTGGGGCTAAACCAACCGAGTCGACCAGCAACTCCAACTATCGATGCCAATCAATTTCAATCCTTTTGGATTTGGGGTGAGATAAAATCTGCCCCCTATCTTTCAAAGGCTAAAGAGCTTTATATTCTGCAAGGTGAAATTCGTTATTCAAAACAAAAACAGACTTCAATTTTGATACCACAAGGTATTGGTACTTTAAAATTACCCAATCAAAAAATTTGGCTCGTTTTTCGAACCCACCACCTAGATTGGAGTTCACAAAATTACCAAACCATCTTAACTCGCTTAAACCATTGGAAAAATCTAGGCAATCAGATTGAAGGGATTCAAATTGATTTTGACAGTAAAACCCGCAATCTAAATGAATACGCATATTTTTTAAGTCAATTCAGAAGTCAACTTCCCGCTCAATATAAACTCAGTATTACAGGATTACTTGATTGGACAAATTTTAAAGAGCAAGACACCCTAAAACTTCTTAGACAAAATATTGATGAACTAGTGATCCAAACCTATCAAGGCACCACCTCTATTCCCAATTACCCTGAATATTTAAAACGTATAGCAAATCTTAAACTGCCTTATAAAATTGGTTTTGTGCAATATGGAAAATTATATAGTGACTTAAAGACAGTTCATGATCCGCATTTTAAAGGCTATGTGATCTTTTTACTGCGTGAAAAACCGTGAATTTACTTGCGATTTGGGTGAAAGGTGTCTAAAATCGCAGCTTCGCAATTTGCGACATAACTTTTTAAGTTATGACTCCTTGCTTCTGACTCATTTTAAGTTAGGGGCTGCTTAAACCGTAAGGAGCTGACAATGCGTCACTACGAAATCGTACTATTGGTACACCCAGACCAAAGCGATCAAGTTGTAGGTATGGTTGAACGCTATATCTCTCAGATCAAAGAAGCTGATGGTCAAATTCACCGTTTAGAAGATTGGGGCCGCCGCCAATTGGCTTACCCGATTAACAAGATTCACAAAGCACACTACATTCTTATGAATGTTGAATGTGGTCAAACGACTCTTGATGAATTAGAAGAATTGTTCCGTTATAACGATGCAATCATTCGTAACATCATCATCCGTCGTGAACACGCAATTACTGAAGAATCTTTACTTGCTAAGAGTGCTGAAGAAAAACGTGCGCGTAAAGCTCAACGTGAAGAAGCACAACAAGCAATTCAAGAAGCTGAATAAGGAGAACATCAATGGCACGTTTTTACCGTCGTCGCAAGTTCTGCCGCTTTACAGCTGAGAATGTTGCGTACATCGACTACAAAGATATCGACACTTTAAAACAGTACATCACTGAAAACGGCAAGATTGTTCCTAGCCGTATTACAGGTACTAAAGCTCGTTATCAACGTCAATTAGCGTTAGCTATTAAACAAGCTCGCTATTTGTCTTTGATTCCGTACACTGACAACCATAAGTAAGTGAGGTGAGCTGTGGACGTTATCTTATTACAACGCATTAAGAACCTTGGTAAATTAGGCGACAAAGTATCAGTAAAAGCTGGTTACGGTCGTAACTTCTTGATCCCTCAAGGTAAAGCTGTAGCTGCAACTGAAGCAAACACTGCTGCATTTGAAGCTCGTCGTGCTGAACTTGAGAAACAAGAAGCTGCTATTTTAGCTGCTGCGAACGCACGTGCTGAACAATTGAACGAAGTAAATATCGTTATCACTGCTAAAGCTGGTGATGAAGGTAAACTTTTCGGTTCTATCGGTACTCGTGACATCGCTGACGCTTTAACGAACGCTGGTCTAGCAGTAGATCGTGCTGAAGTTCGTTTACCAAACGGTGCGCTTCGTCACACTGGTGAATTCAACATCGCAATCCAATTGCATCATGATGTTGTTGCTGAAGTTCTCGTTACTATCGTATCTGAGTAATTTCTGCAAAAAAAAGAGCATGTTTTTACATGCTCTTTTTTTATGTCCATAATTTTGCTTTAAGCTTTGATTCTACTTTTTCATCACTTAAACAATTTTCTTTAATAAACTTCTCCTGTTGGTATCCATTTGGATTAAGATAGTCATTCATTCACGGTTTCATCTTTTTATTAGGTCTTGTTATGTCACAGGCAAATGCCAATTTTGCAAAAAATACTCCCAACGCTGAGAGTAAAGTGAATGACTCAAGTCAACTAAAAGAGTTTAGAACGCCTCCTCATAATCTTGCGATTGAGCAAGCTGTTTTAGCTGCATTAATGACGGTAGCAGAATCATTTGAACAAGTGGGTGACTTACTCAAGGAAAATGATTTTTACGCAACTCGACATAAGTATATTTATCGAGCTATTGAAAAATTAGCGCAAGAAAACTCACCTTATGATGCAGTGTTAGTCAATGACTGGTTACTTAAGCAGAATCTACTGGATGCGATTGGCGGTGAAGAATACTTAATGCAATTGATGGCGGATTCACCATCGAGCTTCTATAACCTTGAGATCTATGCCAGCAAAATTAAGGAATTTTCAACCTTACGCAGTATGATCAAAGTCAGTACTGATATTTTACAAAATGCTTACGACACCAAAGGTCGCCCTGTTAGTGAAATTCTAGACTTAGCCGAAACTAATATTTTCTCTTTAGCGGAACAGCACAACAACAATAAAAAAGATTCAGGTCCAAAGTCGATCAGCTCAGTAACAGCTGACGTAATTAGCAAATTAGATGAGCTTTCCAAAATGGATGGCAACATCACAGGACTTTCTACAGGTTTTCTGGAATTAGACAATAAAACCTATGGAATGCAGGCGGGCGATTTAATTATTGTTGCTGCACGTCCTTCGATGGGTAAAACCACGTTTGCCATGAATTTAGTCGAGAGCGTACTGTTTAATTGCAACCTCCCTGCTCTTGTTTATTCTATGGAAATGCCAGCAGATTCAATCGCAATGCGTTTGATTTCCTCTTATGGGAAGGTGCATCAAGGGCATTTACGTTCAGGTAAATTGGACGGCGACGAATGGTCAAAAGTAACTGGTACTATTCTACAATTACAGGAAAAACATCTTTATATTGATGATTCTTCTGCATTACCCCCAACTGAAGTTCGTGCACGTGCAAGGCGTATTGCCAAAATGCATGATGGAAAAATCGGTTGCATCATGGTCGACTATTTACAGTTGATGAAAGTTCCAGGTATGGGTGATAACCGTGTTGGTGAGATTTCTGAAATTTCACGAAGCTTAAAAGCATTAGCAAAAGAAATGAACTGCCCTGTAATTGCATTATCTCAGCTCAACCGAAGTCTGGAAAATCGCCCAAATAAACGACCAGTAATGTCTGACTTACGTGAATCTGGAGCGATCGAGCAAGATGCCGATTTAATTATGTTTATTTATCGTGATGAGGTTTATAACAAAGAATCTAAAGAGGCTGGAACAGCAGAAATCATCATTGGTAAACAGCGTAATGGACCTATTGGTACTGTCCGTCTCGCCTTTGAAGGACAATATACTCGCTTTAGTAATCTTTCACCTGAATTCTATGCACAATTTGATGATGAAGAATAACGCATAATATTTTGTAATCTTACTTATTTTCTAGCCGTCCCAAAGGAGTACTCAGGGTGCGCCAAGCAACAATTTATATTGATAGTGAAGCACTACAATATAATTTAAACCGTGTTAAACAACTTGCACCACATTCCCAAATTGTAAGTATGGTGAAAGCCAATGCATATGGGCATGGAGTACAGGATTGTTTAGCCGCCTTAAATGCAACGGATGCTTTTGGTGTAGCTTGTTTGGAAGAAGCTTTAGCGATTAGGCGACTGGGATATACGCAACCCATTACCTTAATTGAAGGTGTATTTACTGAAGATGAAATGGAAGATGTTATTCAACAGAAACTTGAATGTGTTGTACATCGACATGAGCAAGTAGAATGGTTAATTCAAAATAAAGAAGCCTATAATGCCTTAGGACTTAAGGTTTGGGTAAAACTAAATAGTGGGATGAATCGTTTAGGTTTTAAGATTAATGAAATTATAGCCGTTATTCATCAACTAAAATCATTGAATTTTAACTGTGTACTCACTATGCATTTTGCAAATGCGGATGTAGATCACCCGTTAAATGAGCAACAGATTCAACAATTTTTAGAAGTAAAAAATGCATGTGAACCGATATTAGCCTCTTGTTGTAATTCTGCTGCTATCTATAAATATCCAAACTTACATTTTGATTATGTACGTCCTGGGATTATGCTTTATGGTGCAACACCTTTTGCAGATAAAGATGTTAATGAACTTGATTTAAAACCTGTAATGAGTTTTGAAGCAGAAATTATTACATTAAATCAAATACAAGCAGGCGAAAGCGTTGGTTATGGTTCTACTTTTACAGCAACGAATAGTATGCAAATTGCAATTGTTTCTATTGGCTATGGTGATGGCTATCCACGTGCATATGTAAAACCTAATTACGTAGCGATTGATAAGCAACTGACTCCTGTTATTGGTCGAGTAAGTATGGACATGATTGCGATCGACACAACTAATCTTGAAGTTAAAGTCGGCACCAAAGTTGAACTTTGGGGTAAAACACGATTGGTTGATGATGTCGCAAATGCAAATGGTACGATCGGTTATGAACTTTTATGCCGACTAAGTAATAGACCACAAAGACAACGTATCTAATCAATAAAAATCCAAGCAAAAGCTTGGATTTTTTCTTATAAGCCGTAATCCGCTGTAGGTTTTGGCAACTCTTGTAAACCTCGACGTAACGTCTCTGACCACTGTTTACTAATTTGAGTAAAATATGGATCTTCCTCACTGATTCGTTTGCCTTCAGGAATAACGAAACTATCTTTGTGATATAACAAAGCGTCCAAAGGTAAACCTACAGATACATTTGAGCGTAGCGTTGAGTCAAATGAAATCAAAGAACAGCGTAAAGCATCATCTAGTGGCATCGTATAGTGCAAAGCTCGATCTAGTATAGGCTTACCATACTTGCTTTCACCAATCTGAAAATAAGGTGTATCCGTAGTCGCGCAAATAAAGTTTCCTTGAGGGTAAACATTATAAAGCTGCATTTCCTCACCTTTAATCTGTCCACCCACCAAGATACTACATGAATAATTCATCTGTTCTTGCGTATTACTTGTGATGTCTTCTAAAACTCTGCGCAAAGTTTTACCAACAAGTTCAGCTACCTCAAACATTGTATTTACAGTGTATAGATTTGGCTCTTGATGCAATGTTAAAGAATTTTCTAGATGCCCTAAAACCGCTTGTGTTGTCGCTAAATTACCTGCGGTCTGAAGTGCGATGAAACGCTCACCCTCGATACCAAAAGTATGTAATTTACGAAATACTGAAATATGATCGACCCCTGCATTTGTTCTAGTATCACTGATGAGTACTAAACCTTGCTCCAATCTTAATGCACAACAATAGGTCATCTTGCTCTCTTTTCTTCAACACGCTAAAACCTGAACAACCGACATCATACTCTCCACACCACCCTGTTCACGAACCCCACGAATAGGAGCAACATCAAGATAATCTCGACCAACTGCAACATAGATGTGATTTTGAGGGCTAAATATCTGGTTACTAACATCGAAACAATACCATTGATTGTCAACAAATACTTCTGCCCATGCATGACTGGCAAGGTGCGGTTGATTCTGATCATACAAATAACCAGAAACATAACGTGCAGGTAAATGTAATGCTTTACACATTGCAATCATGACATGTGCATGGTCTTGGCAAACACCTTTAGCAGCATAAAATGCATCTGTAGCCAATGTTGTGACAGATGTGCTCTCAGGTTGGTATGGCATTTTTTCTAATATCTTCTCAGATAAAAGAATTAAATGCTGTCGATCTTTGGCACGAACGATATCTTGTGCGAAATGCAACATCTCCTGATCACAATGAGTCAGACTGGTTCTTTGCAGAAAAATATAAGGCGAAATTTCATTTTCGAAATGCCCGATTTCAGTTTCAAATAGGTCTACAATTCCTTGAGCCATGATCGTCAAATATCGGTAATCATGATGCTGTGTTGCAGTTAACCAGAGATTATTAAAGGCATCGCGTTGGCAACGATATTCGCCTGGTACACTGATATGCCAATTCTCAATAATCTGATGCTTAGAACTTTGCGGCATCATCTTAATTGACTGCACGCTATTACGTGCATTTTGTGTATATCGATAGTGTGTTTGATGATTTACCATAAGTTTCATGCATACACCTCAAATTGATTTTCCAATTTATAAGTAAATTCATAAAACTGATTCAGATATGGTTGATCTTTCAATCCATTCCAGCTGTGTTGAAGATCACTCCAACCCAAATTAGAAAGCTGAACTATCATCGGATCAATTGAATCAAGAACAGAATGTATATTTTTATGGAATCTAAAATGTGTGTCGATTTGTTCAACAGACTGACCTAGATGAAAAAATAGAAAAACCTCCTCTTTCTCATTTTTTAAAATCTCTCGACAATCTTGAACTAGCTCTAAAATCATGTCAGGTGTATTGGTCGCATTTTTTATCAGCGTGTTTAATTCAGCATATGCAGTTGCTGAAAACAAAGCTCTAAGTTCTTGGATATTATTACGAGCAATTTCGAGTTGATTAATTAATGAGTAAGGTTGTTTCTCATCTAGCATAAATTGATTCAAATTTTCTGCATCTTCAATATGCAAACATAAACCTTGAGCAAACACTTCTGCTTTTTGATCATCCACAAAAGGGAGTTGCTCCGCAACATAACCGATTCTAAATAAATAACGACCTAACCAATATACATGTTGAGCACTTGAAATGAGTAACGTCATAGATATCCTCCTTTATTTTTAAAATTTCCAAATCACCCATCCAAGTCAATTAAATGAGTGAGTCGATTGAACAATGAGAAGGAAAATTAGGAACGTAACGTTTCTACCACCCAAGTATCTTTAATACCCCCACCCTGTGAGGAATTTACAACAAGCGAACCTGCTTGCATCGCAACTCGCGTTAATCCTCCCGGTACTATTTCAGTACGATAAGGAGAACTTAATACAAATGGTCGTAAATCAATATGTCGTTCAGCTAGCCCATCGACAGTTAGTGTTGGCGCCACAGACAACGCCAAAGTCGGCTGAGCGATATATAAATGTGGCGTCGCCATAATCTTTAATTTAAATGCTTCTATCTGTGCCTGATCTGCTTGTGGTCCGATCAGCATTCCATATCCACCAGATCCTTGGGCCTCTTTTACCACTAATTTTTCTAAATGATTTAATACATAATCTAATTGAACATCTTCACGACATTGATATGTTGGTACGTTATTTAGAATTGGTTTTTCACCCAGATAATATTCAATCATTTGAGCAACATAGGGATAAACCGATTTATCATCAGCAACACCTGTACCTGGTGCATTTGCAATCACAACATTATGTTGTAAATATGCCGACATTAATCCTGCAACGCCCAATGTACTATCTGGTCTAAAGACTAAAGGATCTAAGAAATCATCATCAACACGACGATAAATTACATCCACTTGTTGACGTCCACGAATTGTTTTTACAAATACTTTATCATTCTCAACAAATAGGTCTCGACTCGTAACCAAGGGTACATCCATTTCCCGTGCCAAAAATGCATGTTCATAATAAGCACTATTAAAACACCCTGGTGTTAACACCACGATTAAAGGTTGATCCACATAAGCATTCTCCGTCAGCACTTGCTTCAACATACTCGGATAGTGTTCGATACCTTGTAAATTATTACTCACACATAAATCAGGCATCAATTTTTGACTAATTTTTCTACTCTCAAGCATATATGACACACCTGAAGGTGTTCTCAAATTATCCTCTAGTACAAAAAAATCACCCTGATCATCTCTGATAATATCGATACCACTAATTTGTGAATATATCTTTCCTTTGAGGTGGTGCTTCAGCATATGAGGCTGAAAAGCTTCATGAGTCATAATTTGTTGCGCAGGAATAATGCCTTCTTTTAAGATATTTTGACCGTGATAAATATCATCCAAGAAGTAATTCAAAGCTTTAACACGCTGCTCACAGCCTGAAGAAATTTTTTCCCATTGTTTTTTTTCAATAACACGTGGAATCAAATCAAAAGGAATGGTACGTTCCGTGCCCTCTTGATCTCCATAAACATTAAACGTAATCCCTTCATATAGAAAATGCTGTTTAGCGGCTGCACCTAGATTTTTTAATTCATCAAGACTTCGCTGACTTAACCATTCCTCGATCTTCTTAGAAGCTTCACCGTTAAAACTTTTATCATCCAGCATCTCATTAAAGAATTTTGATTTAAGCTGCTCAAACAAATTTGTATTAACTTTGAGCTGTGAAATAAATGTAGACGATTGTAAATTTACTGCTGTTGTTTGCTCCGTCGCATAGTAATCAGTCGTGATAAATAGATCGTGTTCTTGTTCTGACATAGAAACCTCGTCTCATCATTTATTTATATCTCTAATAAGCAATTTCAATGCCACTTATAATATATGTATATTTTTTAACCAAGATTTATATGCTCTATTAAACTTAGCCATGTTTCAGTCGTAAATGCGTAATCTCTGTGTTATGAACTTGCTAAATCAAGTGAGTTTTTTTATTGTGTACACTTTAGAGCATTGAGTTAAATTCAGAACTTATGTCATCCATACAAGAAAAAGAAACTTCAAATAGCCTTTATCGCCAATGGCAAATATTGTCTCGCCTATCTACTGGTAAATGGATGGGTACACGTGAACTACAAGAAATATTGGAACGCGAAGGCATTGATATAAGTTTGCGCACCATTCAAAGAGATCTAAATCAAATTGCACAACGCTTCCCGATTGAGAGCAACAAAACCGTACCACAAGGTTGGCGCTGGCGTTCAGATGCACCGATCCAAAGCTTACCGCATATGACTAGTTCACAAGCAGTAACTTTTATGATGGTAGAAGAACACCTACGCCATTTACTACCGCCGAGTCTACTCGAAGAGATGACGCCTTGGTTTGATTTAGCGAAACGTAGTCTTTCAACACAAAATAACGTGCGCCAATGGATTAATCGAGTTCGTATCGTGCCAGCGAACCAACCTTTAATACCGCCAATGGTCGATAAAAATGCACAACAAGCCATTTATGAAGGCTTGTTGCAAGATAAACAAATCGAATGTGTTTATCGTGCCAGAATTAATCAAGGCGAAGATAAAACCTATATCTTAAATCCCCTAGCATTGGTTCAAAAAGGTGCTGTGATTTATCTTATTTGTACACGTAATGATAAAACAGAAGTTCAAACATTTGCCTTGCACCGTTTTAAAGCAGCGACTGTTCTTGAAAGTCGTGCTCTACATCCCGTTAACTTTGATATTGATCACTATATTGATTCGGGTGCTCTTGGTTTTAGAGTGGACTACAGCAAACCAACCGAACAAATTGAGCTAAAACTCACAATGAGCGAAAGCACAGCTCAAAGCTTTTATGAAAGCCAACTTAGCAAAGATCAAACGATTACATCTCTAGAAGAAAATATTGTAGAAGTTGTGGCAACAGTTCCATTTACATCACAACTCGTTTGGTGGCTGAGAAGTTTTGGTAAAAAATTACTCAATATCGAACCTGCGGCTGTTTATAATGCAGTGAGAGAGATTGAAAATAATGAATAAAAAAGAGAACCTTTTGGTTCTCTTAGACTTATTAAAATTTTTATACTTAAAGATAAGGTTTTTATTTTTATACATATTGTATAGGACTTATTTTTTCGCCCGCCAGATCAAAATAAGTCCCTCCAACGATGAAAAGCTGATAATGAATTAACATCGGCACGCAAGTTCGTATCCATTATAGCGAATCGTCTTTTTCGTCATAGTTAAAGCCCTCTTTGTTTGAACGTACAATCAATATAATCAAGATTTTTCAAGCTGTGAAATAAGAAAGATCGCAATGAAAATCTAATTATCTGCTAGGGATTTTAAATATATAAAGCTTTTAAAATAAAAAAGCTCCCTATAAGGGAGCTTTTAATCATTCACTCAGCTTAAGCTGAAAATGGATGACGTAAAATAATTGTTTCCGCACGATCAGGACCAGTTGAAATGATATCAATTGGACATTCGATCAACTGCTCAAGGCGTTTAACATATGCCAAAGCGTTTGCAGGAAGTTGATCAACCTGAGTTAAACCTACTGTAGATTCGCTCCAACCTGGCATAGTTTCATAGATAGGCTTCAAGCTTTCAAATGAGATCGCGTCAGAAGAACCTGCACAGCCTGAATCAACATCTTCATAGCCTACACAGATTTTAATTTCTTCTAAGCCATCAAGTACATCTAGCTTAGTTAAGCAAATACCAGATAAAGAGTTCACTTCAACAGAACGGCGAAGAATCTCGGCATCAAACCAACCACAACGACGTTGACGTCCAGTAGAAGCACCAAACTCATGACCCACTGTACCTAAATGACGACCAATTGCATCACCTGTATCTGTTGCTGCATCATAGTGCAACTCTGTAGGGAATGGACCTGCACCTACACGTGTTGTGTATGCTTTAGTAATCCCGAGTACATAATCTAAATGTAATGGACCCATACCCGAACCAGAACTCACACCACCAGCAGTTGTGTTCGAACTAGTTACATAAGGATAAGTACCATGATCGATATCAAGTAATGAACCTTGTGCACCTTCGAACATGATTGCTTTGCCTTCTTTACGATAATCATGTAACACTTTAGTTACATCGATCACTAATGGTGCAAGAACCTCACGCCATTCATTGCAAAGTGCAATCACATCTTCAAACTTAACTTCTTCAACACCATAAAATTGAGAAAGTTGGAAGTTGTGAAGCTCAAGCATTTCCTTGAGTTTTTCTTCAAGTACTGCACCACCACGAACAAGATCAGCTACGCGTACAGCACGACGAGCAACTTTATCTTCATAAGCAGGACCAATACCACGACCAGTCGTGCCAATCTTAGCATTGCCACGCTTTTTCTCACGTGCTTGGTCAAGTGCAATATGATTTGGCAAAATCAATGGACAGTTTGGAGAAATACGAAGACGCTCTTTAACAGGTACGCCTTCAGCTTCCAAAATCGCCATTTCTTTGATTAATGCTTCAGGTGAAAGCACAACACCATTACCAATTAAGCACAATACGTTTTCACGTAAAATACCAGATGGAATGAGGTGTAATACAGTCTTTTTACCACCGACCACTAGAGTATGACCCGCGTTATGTCCACCTTGATAGCGAACTACCGCAGCCGCTTGGTCTGTGAGCAGGTCGACGATTTTACCTTTACCTTCGTCGCCCCATTGGGTACCAAGTACCACAACATTTTTGCCCATAATAGCCTCATTACATCATGCTGTTAAAATTGGAAACTAAGTCAAAACTTAGCAATTAAATTTTTTCAATTACCCATTGCCCATTCTGTGACACCATTTGATGCGTCGCATAAGGAACAGAGTTTAAATCATCTTTACCTAACAGTTGCACTACACGCATACCTTGATGACGTGCATCTGCAATTGCTTTCAATAAATTTTGATCATTTCCACGAGGAGCTACTATCGTTTCAATTTCAGTAAACTGAGTAGATCCTAATGCATATAAATCACAGCTAAAACCAGTCGCAGGACGTGAACGACCAAAGTGTTCACCAATTCCATCATAACGACCACCTTGAGCTAGTGGTGCTGCGCGATTAGGTGCGTAAATGGCATACATTAAACCAGTGTGATAGTGATAACTACGAAGCTCAATCACATCAATACCGATGTTTAAATTCGACCATTTAGACTGAATTTGTGTAAATGTGCTTTCTAAAGCCTCAAATGCAGCTTTGAAGTCAGCATCATTTAAAATATCTTGGCTAAGATTCGCTTTTAATGCACCCAAATCACTTGCGTAACGACCTAATGCATAAAAATCAGAGCCCATTGATAAGTCTTGGGTAAACTCAGCTAATTCTGGTAAAGCTTTACGCTGATAAAGATCAGAAAGTTGATTCTCTGTATTTTTATTTAAACCAGCACGCTTAACTAAGCTACGGAATAAACCTACATGACCTAAGTCTAAATGAGCGCCTTCTAAAGTATGCGCTTGTTCAATTAGACCCAACATCACATCAATCATTTCAACATCAGCTTCGATGCTATCATGACCATAAAGCTCAGCACCCAACTGTAAAGGCGCACGCGTTGCATTGAAATTCTGTGGCTTAGTATGAAGGACTGTGCCTGCGTAGCAATAACGAGCGACGCCTTCAATTGGTCGTACATGTGCATCAATACGCGCTACTTGAGGTGTCATATCAGCACGAACACCCAACAAGCGACCAGAAAGTTGATCTATAACTTTGAAAGTAACTAAATCTAAATCTTGATTTGATTCTGAAAGTGAAGACAACGATTCGATGTATTCAATAAATGGCGTATACACCAATTGATAACCTCGAACTGCGAGGAAATCTAGAGCTTCTCGGCGCAATGTTTCGACAACTTGCGCTTGTTCGGGTAATACATCTGCCACCCCGTCAGGGAGCAACCATGTCTCTGAAATGGTCATGTTCCAAACCTAAAATCTGTTTAACGTGGAGGCATCCACATAAAAAGCAACCACATAAAAAAATCGGGTGAATGCCCGATTCAGCGTAGTGTAGCATGAAGATTTATGTGATGCACCTTCGAATTTGAATAATTCTTTACCAATTAACTAGAAAGCCACCAACTTGTTATTTTAAATTTAACAAATAGATTCAATACATTAAGATCACTCATCAATACAAACAACACTTATGTTTCATGAAAAGAAGTGCCCAACATCTGTACTATTGAACTGTTCTCGATTGGTGAGATATTACTTTTTGATGGCGAATGTTACTTAAACAATTGAAGCAAAATATGCTTATAGTATTTTTCCAAATACGAAGCTGCTGGACTAAGTAGTAGATTTATAAAACTGCTCAAATCAAAGAACTCAGCTTTTGACTTTTGTGCCCTTTACCACGATTTCTAGAACTCCTACCAATTCAGCATTCTGCTTTTCTAAAGCAGCAACATTCGCAATCGTCTTGTCTAATACTTCTTGTTGGACATGCATTTTTTTTGCCATATCTTGCATAATCTCAAGACCTTTTTTGAGGTGCAGCTCTAAATGCAAGACTTTTTCCTCTAGCCTAACGATATCTTTTGTAGTATCAGTAGGTTGATTATTTTTAAACAAGAACCAAAACAAAAATAAAACTGCCAATAGCAATAATCCAATAAATCCCCAAACCATCATTAAGCCCATTACATTCCCCAATAAATTGTTTTTTATTATTTAAATATTAAAAAGATTCACACAAATCTAATAAACGATTCGCATAACCCCACTCATTATCATACCATGCAAAAACTTTTGCTTGATGCCCCACGACCATCGTTTGTGCTAGGTCAACAATTAATGAATATGGCGAATGATTAAAATCGCTTGATACCAAATCTTCATCAGTCACTTGCATAATTTGAGCATAGTCAAACTTAGCAGCTTTACTTAGAACTTCATTAATTTTATGAACTGTGATCGGTGAATGTGAAACAAATGAAAGATCTATCGCTGCAACATTGATAGTCGGTACACGAATAGAGTACCCATCTATACGACCATCCATTTTTGGCATCACGCGTTTTAATGCGCCCAAAGCACTTGAAGTGGTAGGAATAATATTTTGTCCAGACGCTCTGGCTCTTCGTAAATCACGATGAGCATGATCCAAAACTGATTGATCTGCAGTCACAGCATGGATCTCGGTCATGAGAGCAGTATCAATGCCAAAAGCGTCATCAATAATCTTGACTAAAGGCACTAAGGCCTGTGTCGTACAAGAAACGCTAGAAATAATTTGATCAGTAGGTTTGACATCCGCATGGTTAACACCATAGACGATAGCTGCATCAACAGAATCAAATGGTGCTGCACCAATAATTACTCGCTTTGCTCCTGCATCTATATGACATGTTGCATCAGCTCTCGATCGAAATAAACCTGTACATTCGAGCACAACATCTACAACCAAACCAGCCCAAGGTAATAGTTCCGGCTGCGCCTGTTTAAATACTTGCAGCCTTAGTTGTCTTTGATTTGAATGAATATTTAAAAAAATTTGTTCGTTCTCAATCTCAATATCGACTTGACCAGCAAAACGACCATGCGTTGTATCATATTTAAAGAGATGAACTAAAGTTTGAACATCAGCAATATCATTAATCGCTACAATATCAAATTGAAATTGCTTAGGGCTTTCAAACCATGCACGTAATACATTTCGACCAATTCGACCAAATCCATTGATAGCGACACGTTGCATGCAAAGCCCTTATATTCATCAAAACATCATATTTTCTTGCTATATGGTAAAACATGATCAGCCTTGTTGAATATAGATTTTTAGCTGAAACACAGTTTTATATGATATTGCTTGCAAAATCGTTGGTCGGGCACACATTTTCCGTTATAATTTAGCACTTTTAAAATCTACGCCATGTAAATGCGCTTTGTTTGCAAAAATTCAAAAACAACTCGCCTATTTTACATATAGCCAAATTCAAAATTATGGAGTGTCTTGGTTGTGAGTACTCGTTTTATGACATCAGCTGAAATTCGTGAAGCATTTTTGCGTTACTTTGAATCGCAAGGGCATACACGTGTCGCTTCGAGTTCACTCGTTCCCGCCAACGACCCTACTTTATTATTCACAAATGCTGGTATGAACCAGTTTAAAGACTGTTTTCTTGGGTTAGAAAAGCGTGACTATGTACGTGCTGTTTCTTCTCAAAAATGTGTACGTGCAGGTGGTAAACATAATGACCTAGACAATGTAGGTTACACAGCACGTCACCATACTTTCTTTGAAATGTTAGGTAACTTCTCATTTGGTGATTACTTCAAACGTGATGCATTAAAATTTGCTTGGGATTTTTTAACGAACGAGCAATGGCTAGCATTACCTAAAGATCGTTTATATGTCACTGTTTACCATACTGATGATGAAGCATTTGATATTTGGAACAAAGAAATTGGTTTAGATGCAAGCCGTATCATTCGTATCGGTGACAACAAAGGTGGTCAGTACGCATCAGATAATTTCTGGGCTATGGGTGATACTGGTCCGTGTGGTCCTTGTTCTGAAATTTTCTATGATCATGGTGATCACATTTGGGGTGGATTACCTGGTTCTCCAGAAGAAGATGGCGATCGCTTTATCGAGATCTGGAACAACGTATTTATGCAGTTCAATCGTACTGCTGATGGTGTGATGCACCCTCTCCCAGCTCCATCTGTAGATACAGGTATGGGCTTGGAACGTATTTCTGCTGTTCTACAACATGTTAATTCTAACTACGAAATCGACTTGTTCCAACACTTGCTAAAAGCTGCTGCAAATATCATCGGCATTCAAGATGAAGGACAACCATCATTACGTGTACTGGCTGACCATGCTCGTTCTTGCTGCTTCTTGATTGCTGATGGCGTAAACCCATCAAATGAAGGTCGTGGTTATGTTCTACGTCGTATTATCCGTCGTGCAGTACGTCATGGTAATAAGCTAGGCGCTACAGGTACATTCTTCTACAAGATGCTACAACCATTAGTCGAAGTTATGGGTGAAGCTTATCCAGAGCTTGCATCACGTAAAGATGTGATTGAAGCGACTTTACTACGTGAAGAAGAACAATTTGCAAAAACACTTGAGCAAGGTTTGAAGCTTTTAGAAGCTGAGCTTGCACAGTTGAAAGATACTGTGATTCCAGGTGCAACTGTATTTAAACTTTACGACACTTATGGCTTCCCAACTGACTTAACTGCTGATATTGCACGTGAACGTGGTTTTACCATCGACGAAACTGGCTTTGAAGTTGAAATGGCTGCACAACGTCAACGTGCACGTGACGCAGGTAAATTCGCAGTTGACTATAATAGTATTGTCAAAGTTGAAGGTGAAACTCAATTTGATGGCTACGATGCAACTCAAGGTCAAGGTCAAATCGTTGCAATCTACAAAGACGGTACTCAAGTTGATGAAATCAATGAGGGCGATGAAGCGCTTATCGTTTTAAACCAAACACCTTTCTATGCAGAAAGCGGTGGTCAAATCGGCGATACAGGTATATTCAAAAACGATACAGGTATTTTCGAAGTACAAGATACTAAGAAATCTGGTGGTGCTTTTGTGCATCAAGGTATCGTGACGATGGGTAGCTTAAAAGCAACTCAAAATGTTGAAGCAACAGTTAAAGCAGATATTCGTGCTGCAACAGCGCGTAATCACTCTGCCACTCACCTTCTACATGCAGCTTTACGTCAAATCTTAGGTGATCATGTTCAGCAAAAAGGCTCATTGGTTGCTAGCGATATTTTACGTTTCGACTTTGCTAACGACCAGCCAGTGACATTTGAACAGCTTCAACAAATCGAACGTCTAGTGAATGCTGAAGTTATTGCAAACACTCCTGTGACAACTGAATTGCTTGACATCGAGTCTGCTAAAGCCAAAGGTGCGATGATGCTGTTTGGTGAGAAGTATGGCGAAGAGGTTCGCGTTCTGTCGATGGGTTCAATTATCGAAGAGAAAAACTTCTCAATCGAACTTTGCGGTGGTATCCACGTTAAACGTACAGGTGATATCGGCTTATTCAAGATCACTTCTGAAGGTGGTGTAGCAGCTGGCGTTCGTCGTATTGAAGCTGTAACAGGAACTAAAGCTTTAGAAGCTGTTCAAAAAGCTGACAGCGATATCCAAACAATTAATGGTTTGTTGAAAGCTCAGAAAGACCAAACTGTAGAAAAAGTTGAAGCAATTGTTGAGACTGCATCAAGTTTGCAAAAACAAATTGAACAGTTAAATCAAAAATTAGCAAGTTTCCAAGCTGCTGATTTATTAGACCAAGTTAAAGAAATTGCTGGTCGTCAAACATTAATCACAACCGTAAAAGGTTTAGATGCCAAGTCATTACGCAATTTGCATGACAGCGTAAAATCAAAATTGGAAGATGCAGTCATTATTTTAGCTGGCGTTGAAGGCGATAAAGTGAGTTTAATCGCGTCCGTCGCTAAACAATATGCTGCAAATCTAAAAGCGGGTGACATTATCAAACACTTGGCTCAAGAGCTAGGTGGTAAAGGTGGTGGTAAACCTGACTTAGCACAAGGTGGCGCGCCACTAAACGAGAAGTTTGACCAAGTTTTTGCAGCATTGCCTGCTTGGCTTGAGCAATAAGAACTTCACTTTTGTGTAACTGACCCTGATGCCTCTCAGGGTCATGGCTTATATGGAACAACTATGGCATTAATCGTTCAAAAATATGGCGGTACTTCTATGGGTACTCCTGAGCGCATTTTAAATGTTGCTCGTCGTGTCAAGCGCTGGCATGATCACGGTCACAAAGTGGTCGTTGTTGTGTCTGCAATGAGTGGTGAAACGAACCGCTTACTTGCGCTTGCAAAAGCCATTACCAACACCCCTGACCCACGTGAATTAGATCAAATGGTGTCAACGGGTGAACAAGTAACGATTTCCATGTTAGCTATGGCACTGAATTCAATTGGTGTAGAAGCTAAGTCATATACTGGTCGTCAAGTTGGTATCAAAACGGACAGTGCTTTTACCAAAGCGCGTATTGAATCTATTGATACTGATGTCATGACCAAAGATTTAGATGCAGGTCGTGTTCTCGTTGTTGCAGGTTTCCAAGGCTTTGATGCCGAAGGAAATACCACAACTTTAGGTCGTGGTGGTTCTGATACCTCTGGTGTTGCAATTGCAGCTGCATTAAAAGCTGATGAATGTCAGATTTACACTGATGTTGATGGTGTTTATACAACTGATCCACGTGTCGCACCTAAAGCGAAAAAGGTTGATCGTATTTCTTTTGAAGAAATGCTAGAAATGGCATCGTTGGGTTCAAAAGTTTTACAAATTCGCTCTGTTGAATTCGCAGGTAAATATCAAGTTCCATTGCGTGTATTATCAAGTTTTGATAATGACGATGACGGCGCATTCGATGAAGAATTCAAACAAAATGTAGGCACACTAATTACGACTGAGGCTGAAGACGATATGGAACAACCAATCATCGCAGGTATTGCATTTAACCGTGACGAAGCAAAATTAACGATCTTAGGTGTTCCTGATGAACCAGGTATCGCATCTAAAATCTTGTCACCTATCAGCAATGCCAACATCGAAGTGGATATGATTATCCAAAACGTTGAAGAAGATGGTACAACTGATTTCACATTCACTGTAAATCGCAATGATTTAGCTAAAGCTAAAGCGATTTTAGAGCAAACAGCAAGCAGCATTGAAGGATGCGAAGTTGTTACTCGTGATGATATCGTTAAAGTATCAATCGTAGGTGTGGGTATGCGTTCGCATGCAGGTGTTGCAAGCAAAATGTTTACTGCATTAGCTGATGAAAGCATTAATATTTTGATGATTTCAACATCAGAAATCAAAATTTCTGTACTTATCGAAGAAAACTATTTAGAACTTGCCGTACGTTGTTTACACACAGCTTTTGGTCTAGATCGTGAACACGGCGAAAGCAGTGCACGTGCTTAATTAATAGCTTGTTAAACATATTTACTTTCAAGTAAATAGCAAAAAAAAACAGAGCCACTATAGTTTTTACTACAGTGGCTCTGTTATATTAACCTTTGAGGTTTTTCAGTGATTCTCAACAGAACGTACGAAAAATAATGTTTTTTACATATTTCTGTTGGAATTTTCTGTATATTAAGGCTGTGCTTTCGAACAATGAATTCCCTGTCGCAAGTTTAAGCGTTTAGCAAGGAGATAAACATGCTGATTCTGACCCGTCGTGTCGGAGAAACATTAATGATTGGGGATCAAGTCAGTGTTACTGTGCTTGGCGTAAAAGGCAATCAGGTGCGTATTGGTGTTAATGCTCCAAAAGAAGTTTCTGTGCATCGTGAGGAAATTTACCAACGCATCCAACATGAACGTGCCATGCATGAGCATTTACAACATCTTGATCAGGATTATCAACTTTCGTATGAAGAAGATAATAGCGATTTTCCGCGACATAATAACTTTAATCGTTAATTTTCAGAATTCTCCCCACATAATTAAAGCGACACAAGATGGTCGCTTTAATTGTATTTAAAACCTCAATTTATAAGAAATTATAAACCTAAAGCTTTTTTTACAGGCGCGTAACTACGACGATGTTGATCAATCACGCCGTGTGCTGTAATAGCTTCAAAATGCGCTTTTGTAGGATAACCTTTGTGCTTTGCGAACCCATAATCAGGATATAATTCATCTAAGGTCTTCATTTGATGATCACGTGTAACTTTAGCTAAAATACTGGCTGCACTAATCTCAGCATGAGTCGCATCACCTCCCACAATTGCTTCACATGCAATCTCAATCCCTTTTGGAATTTGATTACCATCTACAATTACTTTATGTGGCGTGGTTTTTAAATTTTCGACTGCACGGCGCATTGCAAGAAATGTGGCTTGCAGAATATTCATTTCATCAATTTCAGTATGTGTAGCTTCAGCAATTGACCAAGCTAATGCCTTTTCTTTAATCTCTATAAACAACTTTTCGCGTTTCTTTTCAGTTAATTTCTTAGAATCATTTAATCCTTCGATTGGATTATTAGGATCTAGGATCACCGCAGCTGCAACAACTGAACCCACTAGAGGACCGCGCCCTGCTTCATCTACACCAGCAACAAACATAATTTACTCGCAAAAAATTGGCTGCATTTTAGCAGCCAATCAAAGTCAATTGAATACAGAACTATTTTACCACTTCTGATACGCAAGCATTCATAGTTTTAGCTACTGCTACACCTGTTAAAGTTGTTCGCGCTTTAGAATCCACTGCAGCAAGTGCCAATTCTGAAGGTGATAAAACAGTTGGTGCATTTTTGCCAACGCATTTACAAATTTGGGTTTTCTTCTCTTTCTTCTGGGTCTTTGTCATTAATTTACTTGCAATTTTCCAAGCTGCAAAATCATCAATATCATGATTACACTTGGTCTGTGCAGCAAACTGAATTGCAGATGTTCCTAATTTTAAATTACTTTGCTCACCACTTTGCACAGTACTACAAGCCGCCAAAGCAAAGACCATTGAAATTGCCAAAACAAATTTATTCTTATACATGTAACTATCATTTTAGTTGAATAATATCATGATTAATCTAGCACTCTAAGAAACTAAAAATGATTTGAAATTATAAGAATATCTTCTAAGAAACAAAGCTGAAAATCATCCAGCTTTGTCTAATTTCTTACTTTTATTTCTATTTCTTTAATGCTTCAGACACGCAGGCATTAACAGTTTCAGCAACCACTTGATTCACAATCGTTGCTCTTGCAGTTGGATCAATTGCAGCTGTAGCCAACTCCAAAGTCGTTACACTATTGGGCGCTTTTTCACTTACACACCCACAAACATCAATCTGAATATTTTCACGCTGTTCAGTGGTCATCAAACGTGTTGCTGTTTTCCATGCAGGTAATGTATTGATTTCACTCATACATTTAGCATTAACCGCAACCTTTAATGCCGTTACACCTAACTGTTGAGATGTAGATGGTGTTGTAGAAGTATTTGTATTTGGCGCAACACATCCATTTAAAACAAATAATACTGGCAGAGCCAACAATAATTTTTTCACAACTTTTAACCTTATAGCGACTTAATTGCAGTCGTATTTTGCACAAAGCATTTTATTAAGCAATTGACCGTGCAGACTTATTACATATTTAAACATATCGTTTCGATTAATAATCGTTGCAAGGACAAGGCGCTCTGTTACATATACACCGTATGAGGAATAAATAACGCTATTTAAAATCTACAAAATCATATCACAGCTAGGATGTTGCGATGTCAACCTCAGCACAGTACTACACTCGCACAGCACAAGTATTACATTGGCTCATGGCCGCTATTTTTATCGTTGCATGGCTTATTGGATTTTACAGTGGAAATTTTTTAAGTTATGAAGTTGATGGAACGTTTAAAGGCACTGTTATTACACTTCATAAGAATATTGCAACAACCATTATCTTTTTAGTCGTTATAAGAATTTTTTGGCGTTATACCCATCCAGCCCCACAACTACCAAATACCATGTCACCAATGATGAAAACCTTGGCACACATTGGTCATTTCTTATTATATTTAATGTTATTAGCCCTACCCATTACAGGCTGTTTATTCAGTTGGAGCGCTGGTCACCCTGCCCCTGTTTTATACTTATTTGAAATTCCTCGTCTAGTTCAAGACAATCCAGATTTATTAGCAATCGTTAAACCCCTACACATTTATATATCGTGGTTTGCGGGCTTACTCATTGCAGGTCATATTCTCGCAGCGATTAAACATCATCTCATCGACAAAGATAATGTATTGCTCAGCATGCTAAGACAACCCAAATAAAAATTGATATAAAAAAACCGCTTATCGCGGTTTTTTTATGCATTAGATTTTTCTAACTTCGGTAATCCATTTCTGCTTATCATCATCAGAAATAAACGAAGCTTCAAAAGAGTTAATCGCAAGCTGCTTTAATTCTTCATTTGATAAATTCAAAGCTTGTTGAATCGCAATAAAGTTATCATTCATGTATCCACCGAAATATGAAGGATCATCCGAGTTTACAGTGACATGCACACCTTTTTGTAGCAAACGACGAATGTTATGCTCAGTCATATCTTTCACGACACAGAGCTTTAAGTTACTTAACGGGCACACTGTTAATGGCATTTTCTCTGCAATTAGGCGCGTCATCAGTTGCTCGTCTTCTTCTGAACGAACACCATGATCAATACGATTCACCTTAAGTAAATCTAAAGCTTCCCATATATATTCAGGAGGACCTTCTTCTCCAGCATGTGCGACGATCAAGAAACCAGCTTCTCGTGCTTTGGCAAAAACACGTTCAAATTTTGATGGTGGGTGCCCGACTTCACTCGAATCCAAACCTATCGCAATAATGTCATCTTTGAATGGCAAGGCTTGTTCTAACGTTTCAAATGCTTTTTCTTCACTTAAATGGCGCAAGAAACACATAATCAATTGAGAGCTAATACCCAACTTTTCTTTTGCATCGGTGCATGCACGCTTTAAACCATTTAAAACGGTAACAAACTCAACACCACGCTCAGTATGTGTTTGTGGATCAAAGAACATTTCTGTATGTACCACTCGATCTTCTGCGCATTTTTCAAAGTATGCCCAAGCCAAATCGTAGAAGTCCTGCTCATGCACTAACACATTGGCGCCAGCATAATAAATATCTAAAAACGATTGAAGGTTATGAAAGTTATAAGCCTGTTTCACTTCTTCAACAGATTGATAAGGAATCTGAATCTGATTGCGCTGTGCAATAGCGAACATCAACTCTGGCTCAAATGTCCCTTCAATATGCACATGTAATTCGGCTTTGGGCAAAGCACGAATCAGCTCGATTTGATCCATATAAACTCCACGTCTAAATAAAAAAGGGTGCTGCCTAACACGGTACACCCTTTACAGGTTTTATCACTTAGTTTTAAGTGGCTTAGCCACCAAACGCAACAAATTTAAATACCCAAAGTGCAGCAATAATCCACACCATATAAGGTACTGTTTTTGCCTTACCTGTAAACAGCTTAACCAATGCATAACTAATGAAACCCATTGCAATACCATCGGCAATTGAATAGGTAAATGGCATAAATACGATCGTTAAAAAAGCTGGTACAGCTTCAGTAATATCATCCCAATCAATGTGCGTAATTCCTTGAATCATTAACACACCGATAAATAATAGTGCTGGTGCAGTTGCAAAACCTGGTACGGATTGTGCCAAAGGAGCCAAGAATAAGCAGCCGATGAAAAGTAAAGCAACCACAACCGCAGTTAAACCTGTGCGACCACCAGCTGCTACACCTGAAGCTGATTCAATATACGGGGTGGTAGATGATGTACCTAATGCAGCTCCCGCTACAATTGCAGTTGAGTCAGCAAATAGGGCTTTCTTTAAGCGTGGTAATTTACCATCTTGAAGCAATCCAGCACGATGTGAAACACCAACCAAAGTCCCGGTACTGTCAAACAAGTCAACGATAAAGAATACAAAAATAACCCCGACCATACTTGCAGTAAATAGACCTTCAAAATCCATTTGCATAAAAGTAGGTGCGATTGATGGGATATGTCCTACGACACCTTTGAATTCATTCAAACCCAAAACAGTCGCTATTGCAGTGACAACTAAAATACTGATGATGATTGCACCTCGAATTTTTAATTGATGCAAAACAACAATCATTAAAAATCCGAATAATGCTAACAATACTGTTGGCTGTTTAATATCACCCAATCCAACCAATGTCGCTGGATTATCTACAATAATTCCTGCATTTTTAAGCGCAATCAATGCAAGGAAAAGACCAATTCCCCCACCAATCGCAAACTTTAAAGACATCGGAATCGCATTGACGATTGCCTCACGAATTTTAAAGAAACTGATAGCAAGGAAAACAAGACCTGAGACAAATACCGCTGCTAGAGCAGTTTGCCAAGGCACCCCCATACCCAAACACACAGAATAGGTAAAATATGCATTTAAACCCATACCTGGTGCGAGTGCGATCGGATAATTCGCCACAATCCCCATGACCAAACACCCGATTGCAGCAGCCAAACAGGTTGCAACAAACACAGCACCATGATCCATTCCGGTTTCAGAAAGAATGAGTGGATTTACAATGATGATGTAACACATGGTCAAAAATGTGGTTACACCTGCTAGAACTTCTGTTCTAAAGTTGGTTTTGTTATCACTTAATTTAAATAAGCGTTCTAACAGTCCAACTGAAGCATTAGGCGTTGTCATATAGCACCTGTTAAAATCTAAGATCGTAGAATATGAAATCTATACGCTTGTGTTTCAAATAATTTTTTGAATGTACACAAAATGGTATACAAGGCTAAAAGCAATCTACATGCCAGTTTCACGCTTGCTATACAGAGGAGATGTATAAATTTGGTTCCGATTTCAAAATGTAAAAAGCCGCATAACAAGATGCAGCTTTTTTATTTAATGGTAAATATTTTAACAGATTCTAATAAAAACTTGGACACAACCCGATAAAAAAAGCTAAATCCTGTGACATTTTACCTGAGAACTTAATTATTCGCTTCGGTAGGTCGCTAATCGAGAATGCTTCACATAATTTGGATTGTGTTGAATCGAATTTAGGCTATGTTCTGCATCGTTCACAATCTTCATCAGCTCTTGTCTTTTTTTGTTCTGCGAATCAACATAAACCGCATAACCCAAAATAAAAACAGAACAGAGAATAAGTATTGAAAGTACTATCTTCATTATTATTATCTCTAATGTATGCTTTTCTTAAATACTAACAAATGTGTACAAAAATGTATATCAATTAACACTTTTAAATCAAAAACAAATGTAATGTCACAATAAATTTTTCCGATAAAAGCTGAATTTGAACATTTTTTACACACTTAAATATTAGAATAATAAAGTATTTTAATCAACAACTTTTGCATAAATTCAATTAGATAATTTTAATATTTTACCAATTGATTAATTAATATTTATTAAATCAGTAATAAATTAAGCTTAAATAGTACCTTTATCGCTTAAAGGTACTATTTGATATTGCTAAAAATCGCTTTTAGAACTGATAGTTAACTCTTACTAAGAAGTTACGTGGTGTTCCAGGCATAGAGTCCGAACGCCAATATTCTTTGTTGGTTAAATTATTCACGGCAAGCGTAATATTCCAAGGATTTGCACTATAACCAATCGCAGCATCAAGTCTTGTAAAACCTTTTAAATCAGTGGATGTACTATTGAGATTACCATTTGGATAAACTTTTGCATCACCCACATATGTAGCACCTAGCTCAGTATAGATTTGATCTGTCGGCAAATATCGAATAAACAAATTTCCTGTATGCATAGGTGTATTGTTGAGTGGTTTGCCAATATTTTGAGGCGTTACATCATCACGGGTAACCGTTGCATCTGTATAACCATATCCACCACGAACAAAAACATTTTCTAAAGCTTTACCGATAAAGCTAAATTCAAGTCCTTTCGATCGATGTTGACCACCGACTACCCATTCATCAGGATTATTTTGTGCATCAGGTTGATAACGAATGTTATTTTTTCGAATATCATAAACAGAAATCTGAGTGTTTAAACGGTTATCCAACCAATCACTCTTAATTCCTATTTCATATTGTTCGTTGTATTGAGGCTCAGCATCATAAACGCTTGGATTTAAAGTCGGATCAATACTAATCATCCCTCGCCCACCATATGGAGCAAAACTCTTGCTATATGATGTATAGAAACTGTGACTCTCATTTGGTTGCCATACAAATCCTATATTTGGACTAAAACTCTCGCCATCATAAGATTGCTTTTTGTCAGTTAGCATATTTTGCGTTTTGAATTCGAAGTGATCATATCGAGCACCCAACATCATCTTTAAACTAGGCAGCAAACTGATTAAATCTTGAATAAAAATAGCCTTATTTTCAGATTTATGTTGGCTATAAGATGTCATTGGCGGACGACCATCCGCTAAATCAAAAGATTCATAATGATCATTTGGATGGTATGGGTTCATATAACCATAATATTTTCCAGCAAATTGACCACTTGAATAGTTACCTAACTTAGGATCACGATTTTCGTGTGACCAATCAGCTCCAATCATAAAATTGTGTTCAAATATCCCTGTATCAAATTTCCCAGTGATTTCGAATGTATTCATGACGGTTTTATTCATGGTTTCTTGCCATGCGTAACTTTGACGCAAATAACCATTCCAATCACAAATTTTTGGCTTAGCCTCTAGGGTTAAATCATTTTCACAATATGTTCCGCCAAAGAAATTATCAAAATTTTGATAAGCTTGACGATAACTTGCAGCCCAATGAAAATTCCAATTTGGTGCAAACTCATATTTCAAATCAGTTCGCACAGTTTGCAATTCATCATCAATAAAATCAGTACTACGAGCAAATGCATTTTTGATAGAAACGTTGTTTGGAAGATTTTGATACGATGAACCACGATCTGGAGTACGTTCCAATTTATCGTAGGTGTATTGGGTAGTCCAAAGTATTTTTTCATCGTCACTGCGATAGCTTATGCTTGGAGAAAGCATTTCGATCTGCGAACCAATCACCTTACGAAAACTATTGGAATCAGCTTTTTCACCAGTTAAGCGTATAGCCCAGTTATCATTGATGATTTGATTAAGATCTAAAGTTGCACCAATATTTTCGTATGAGCCAGCATACATACCTATTGAGCTTTTAGAATCAAAGTTGGCAAACTTAGTCACCATGTTGATGACACCACCACCCGCACCACGTCCATAAAGTACTGAAGCAGGACCTTTTAATATTTCAATTCGCTCAACATTTGCAGTGCTACGGCGTAGTTGACCACTTTCTCGGACGCCATCACGATAGATATCACCCTCGTCCGCTTTGAACCCACGAAGCGAAATTCCATCACCACGAGTATCGTAATTTGTTGATACACCTGGGGTTCCTTGAAGCATAACGCTTAAATCATTTGCCCCATAAATCTTATATTTTTGTACATCGATTGTGTCGATAGTCTGAGGAATATCTTTTTTCTTGAGACCATTACGTGTCACATTTGCTTGATCATAATCAATATAACTTTTGATTGGATCTAACTCACTCATTGCCTCAATTTTAATAGTCGGCATAACTGCTGTTTGCAGATTATCTTGATTTGCAACTGCATATTGAACTTGTATAAGCATTAAACTAAGCATACTAAGCCTAAATACAGGCTTAGAATTTGATTTCAAAGATGGATAAATCATAACGTTCCGAAAGACAAAAATAGGAGAAACATAAAATATTAAAACGATACAATTTTAATAAAAGCAATTCTCATTTTCATCATATTTCGCAACAATACGACACTAACGTCTATTTATTAAACACACTACTTATTCATAACAATATGATTCTCAAAATTAAAGATTATTTTTTCCATTTCTAATTCTGTTCATGCATAAATTCGATTTTTCTTCATGATTTTACATTAATCTACGCCCATAAAAATTTGATCTTTCTTTTGGGGCATTTTCAATGCAAATCTCGCATAATTATGGAAAATTAAGTGTGCTCGGCTCTACTCTACTGAGTATAAGTAGCTCACTATTTGCGACTGATACACTAACTAATACAAATTCGTCAGCAGTCGCAGAGTTACCTACTCAAGTCCTGCCAACGCTTTCTTTCAAAGCCACATCTGAGACTCAAAAACAAAAAGACCAAGATATCAGCGCAGTTGCAAAAACAATTATTACACGAGAAGAAATGCTTCAATACGGTGATCAAACAGTCATGGATGCTTTACGCCGTGCCGCAGGATTTCAAATTCCAGTATTTGGACAAGGACCTCTTGGTGGAGGTGGTGCTTCAGGCATGCGTTTTCGTGGTGGAGGTGCACCAACTTTTCTCGTAAATGGTGAACCTATTCAAAGTGGCCCACGTGGTGGGATGTCTGTCATAGATACCATTAGCCCTGAAATGATTGAAAGAATCGAAGTAACTAAACAACCGAGTGTTGCTCAGGGTTCTGTTGCATCCTCAGCTGTCATTAATATCATTCTAAAAGAACCATTGGATACACGTATAAATGGATCAGTAAAAATCGGCTATGGCTTGAGAGAAAGTGAGCAACAAGAAGCTGAACGTAAACAAATTAATGTTCAAGCAGATGGTCGTGAAAACCAATGGTCATACAGCCTTTCAGCTAACCAAATGTGGTTTGACAATACGTCTGTGACTAAAACTGAAAATTTAATCGGAACGCGAGAACAGTCACGTACCGTAAATCGCAACATGCAAATGTTTGCTCCACGCTTACAATACGAACTTGATGATCAACAAAAATTAATCGCTGAATTATTTTATCGCAATATCAAGATGGAAGGCACTTCAGGAAATCAAATTCAAGATGATAAAAATGACAGTATCAAACTCAACACTCGTTACGAACGTAAAGATCAAGATCTAAGTGATAAGTTACGACTCTCGGTAGAATATCAAACGGAAAGCCAACTTACCCTTACACCTGAAACGAAGACATACACAGATGAAACCATTGATGAGTATGGTCTTGCATACGATGGAACAAGAAAGTTAGATCAAGATCGTCAAATTAAATTTGGGTTTGATGCACGAAATAATCAATTAGATAGCAATATTAGTAAAAGTCTAGATGAACAGCGATATGCCGTTTATGGCGAAGGAAGTTGGCGCTTTATTGATCGACACACGTTTACTTTAGGCGCTCGCCAAGAATGGTTAAAACGTTCGGGTTTAGTCGATTATCAAGACCAGCACCTGAGTCCTGTTTTTGCATATCGGTATGATTTAACTGATCAATGGTCACTACAAACCAATATCAGCCAAGCATTTCGGAATCCGAATGCAGACCGCCTAATTTCTAATGTGACCATTTCCACTGACAGTGATGCAGGTAGCTTAAATAATCCTGACCGTGGTGGGAATCCAAATTTAAAACCTGAAAAGATTCGTGCCGCTGAGTCCACGCTTGCTTATGATTCTGCGAGCGGTGGTATGAGCCTAACCGCTTACCATAGAGAAATTAAAGATTATATCGAAAAAGTGATTATGCTCGAAGGCGAACGCTATGTTGAACGCCCTCAAAACCAAAATAAGGCAACAACGTATGGAGTTGAACTAAGTGGCCGCTATGCATTAAAACAAACTAATGCTGGACATTCATTCATGCTAAATGGTCAGATCTCAACTGTCCGTGCAAAAATTCAGGATGAGCAAAAATCTGAGCGACTGGTCAGTGACATTGCGCCATACAATGCAAGCACTGGTGTTTCATATAGTTTTAAACCTTGGCAACTTTCTACAAGTGCAAATATCAGTTATACCCCTGAATATACTCGTGCTTTAAATAATCAACCTTATGATCGAACTACAAATGCTCGTATCAGTTTAGACCTCAGTGCAACTAAACGATTCAAAAATGGTTGGTCTGCTAGTGTAAATGCTAACAATATTTTAGGAACAAATTATAAAGAAAGATTAACCAATCAATACGATGGGCGCTTATTTCAAGCACGAATTAATGAATCAATCCCTTCTCTTCAATTTAGTCTTGAAAAGAAGTTTTAATATTCAAGAAAGCCAGTTATTACAACTGGCTTTTTTATTCCAGTTGATGGCTATTTCTTTGATTGTATGACAGAGAAAAATTTTTAATGAGATATAAAGTTTATTTAATAGAAGCCTGTAAGAAGCTTCTAACAAACATTTCATTTCTATGATAAAAGAACATAGTATATTGTTTTAAAAGTTCATTTAACCTTCAAACATGATCACAAATAAAGCAAGCGATGCTGGCATTTTTTATGTATGGTGTATCTAACCATGCAAAAAATGGATTTAGATGCCGCAAACATTTTTGCAAGTGTTCATTTACCTGATCAACCTCCTGACAAGTCAGTGAGAAGAGATAATTCTACACAAAGACGTTTCTGGGATGCTGCTGAGAAAATTAGTGCAGATTCAGATATCGGACTTCATGTCGGAGGAAATGTACCTCCATTTCGTGGTCAAGTTATAGAATATCTTTTTCTTAGTAGTCCCACATTTGGCGAAGGACTAAAACGAACACTACGATACCAAGCTCTTCTCACCAATGCGATGTCTTTTCAGTTAGAAGTAGTTGATCAGAATACTGTTGGATTATATGGATTAGAGCATCCTGTACGACATTGTCTAGAATGTGCGATTGGTATTTTACTTAATTTTTTCAAATACATTACGAATGATGCATTCATCCCATTTCAAGTTTTGCTTCCATATGAAAATGCTGCTGATCAAGAAGAATATGAAAAAGTTTGGAATTGCAATGTTCTGCTTGGTCAAAGACATGGTGCTATTTTATTTGAATCTAAAATTCTTAATTATCCTTCGCCTGCACATGAACCCGAACTATTAAAAATGCATGAACATCATGCAGAATCTCAACTTGATCTCTTGATTAAGCATCAACTGATTGGAGAAATTGAGAAAATTCTTGCTAATGGTTTATTAGAATCAGGAAAATTTGATCAGAATGTTGTGGCTGGAGCATCTCAACAAAAGCACACGTAGTTTAAGAGCAGATTTACAATTACTGAATACCACCTATGAAAAAGTGATTGCTCTATATCGCGAAAGATTAGCACGACGCCTACTTTCCCAAACCGATGAGTCGATTGATCAAATTGTCTACCTAACAGGTTTTTCTGAACCTTCTGCTTTTTCGAGAGCATTTAAACGCTGGACTAAGGAAATCCCGACCGCATATCGACAACATAAGAGAAATGGATTTGATTGATCAGGCATAAAAATAGTGTCAGTGCAGTCAAAATATTTAATATTTATACACTTCGATCATTGCTTTTAGAGGTAATCTAACATGATCGGTTTTCCTGTCGGTGTTTTTGTAGCAAATGGGATGGAATGGTATTTTCACAAAGTTTGGCTTCATGAGTTTCCAAGTAAAAACAGAAATAGCCCTTTTTTCACACATATTGCTCACCATAAACGTGCACGTTTAAATGCTTTTCATGATGAAGGTTACGCTGAATCGATGTTTAAAAATGCTGAAATCTATAATGAGAAAACGGCATTGCTTGGTTTAACAGCCGCTGCAACGGTTTTTCTACCTGTTGCTCCATTTTTTACGGCAGGTTTGTATTATGGGATTTGGAATTATTGGAAAGTCCACGCCAAATCCCATCTCGATCCTGAGTATGCAAAGAAACGTATCCCTTGGCATTATGATCATCATATGACCAGTAATCAAAATGCGAATTGGTGTGTGACTAAACCTTGGTTTGATTACATTATGGGTACACGAGTGATGACTGATGCTTCTGAAACAGAAACCAACCCTTTGGCAATCAGTATGCCTAAATGGATGGAAAACAGGGTCAATAAATTAGCTCGTCGTTTATTGCCAAAAGCTTATGCGGAAATTGATGCAAATACTCAATTTGATAGGAAAAATCTGCGTCTAGGTATCGAAGTTACTTTATAAAAATGATTAAACATTAAATTAAAACCGAACGCTTCGTTCGGTTTTAATTATTATTCGGAAATAAATCAATGCGGACTAGATTTTGATAAAAGGTTTAGAATCAACACACCACACATAATTAATGCTATGCCGATAATTCCCCATAGATCCAATTTTTGATCATAGAAAAACCAAGCAAAGATCGTGATCAATACAATTCCTACCCCAGACCATATCGCATAAGCAATACCAACTGGAATTGTTTTCAGGGTCAAAGATAAGCAATAAAATGCAATGATGTAACCTAAAATCACAATGATCGAAGCAAATGGCTTTGTAAACCCTTCGCTACTTTTCAGTGCAGATGTCGCAATCACTTCTGCTGTGATAGCTACAAATAAAAATATCCAACTTTTCATTTACCACACCTGCTCTATCCAAACAAACATTTCACATCTATTAATTCAATCATAAAAAAACACCCTTTAATAAAAAGGGTGTTTTCTAGTTCTAAGATCAAGAATCTATTAATAATATTTAAGCAGATTTCTTCGCCATATTATTTTTACGAATCGTAATCATCACCAACTGAACTGCTGCAGGAGTCACACCTGGAATACGGCTTGCTTGCGCTAAAGTTTCAGGGCGAACTGTTTTGAGCTTTTGAGTGATCTCGCGAGATAAACCTGAAACACCATCATATTCAAAGTCAGCAGGAATCTTCGTTTCTTCAAGGCGTTTCATCTGTGCAACATCATCATGTTGACGGTTGATATAACCTTCATATTTCACAGCAATTTCAATTTGCTCACCGACCTGTTCAGAAACCTCTGAGCCTGTAAGTTCAGCAATTTGACCAAAATTAATATTTGGACGTTTCAATAAATCAATCGCGCTGCACTCTTTACTTAGGTCCGCACCAGTCATTTCAACAAACTTTTTACCCATCGGGTTATTCGGTGCTGCCCATAAGTGTTGTAAACGTGATGTCTCGCGCTCAACAGCTTCCATTTTTTCGCTATATGCAGCCCAACGTTCGTCATCAACTAAACCGAGTTCACGACCAATTGGAGTTAAACGTTGATCTGCATTATCTTCACGAAGCATCAAACGATATTCTGCACGTGAGGTAAACATACGATATGGTTCTTTAGTCCCTAATGTAATCAGGTCATCTACCAGTACGCCCATATATGCTTGATCACGTTTTGGTGTCCACTCTTCTTGTTCCCAAGCACGACGTGCTGCATTCAAACCAGCAAGTAAACCTTGAGCACCTGCTTCTTCATAACCAGTGGTACCATTAATCTGACCAGCAAAATACAAGTTTTGAATTGCTTTAGTTTCAAGAGTAAATTTCAATGCTTGCGGGTTGAAATAGTCATATTCAATTGCATAACCTGGACGCAAGATATGAGCATTTTCCATACCGCGAATCGAACGTACAAGATTGAACTGAACGTCAAATGGCAATGAGGTTGAGATACCATTTGGATAAAGCTCATGCGTATCTAAACCTTCAGGCTCTAGAAATACCTGATGCGAATCTTTATCAGCAAAACGATGAATTTTATCTTCAATCGAAGGACAGTAACGAGGACCTACCCCTTCAATCACACCTGTATACATAGGTGAACGATCTAAACCACCACGAATAATCTCATGGGTTTTTTCACTGGTATGAGTGATGTAGCAGTTCACTTGTTCAGGGTGCATCGATACATCACCCATAAATGACATCACTGGAGATGGGAAATCACCCGGTTGTGGTGTCATCACAGAGAAATCAACAGTACGCGCGTCAATACGCGGCGGTGTACCCGTTTTTAAACGACCTACCGGAAGTTTTAACTCACGTAAACGATGCGCCAAAGCAATCGAAGGAGGATCACCTGCACGACCACCACTCGAATTTTGCAACCCGATATGAATGACACCACCTAAGAAAGTACCCGTGGTGAGTACAACGGTTTTGGTATCAAAACGAATACCCATTTGGGTCACAACACCTTTTACGGTATCGCCTTCAACAATTAAATCATCAGCAGCTTGTTGGAAAATATCCAAGTTCGCTTGGTTTTCTAAAGTATGACGAATGGCAGCTTTATAACGAACACGATCTGCTTGAGCACGCGTCGCACGCACAGCAGCACCTTTGCGCGAGTTTAAAATACGGAATTGAATACCGCCCTTATCAGCAGCAAGCGCCATTGCACCGCCAAGCGCATCTATCTCACGAACTAAGTGCGATTTACCAATACCACCAATCGCTGGGTTACAGCTCATCTGCCCCAAAGTCTCAATATTATGCGTCAACAATAATGTTTGTCTTCCCATACGAGCCGCCGCAAGAGCAGCTTCCGTACCAGCGTGACCGCCACCAATTACGATAACGTCGTAAACTTTAGGATAGTGCATAGTGGTAATGTGTATTTAAAAAATGACAGAGTATTATACAGAAGTTTTCTATTAAGTTGACAAAATCCGTCAATATTCTTGTAATCCCCATCTGCTTAGCTTGATTTAAATATATACAAAACAAAACTTAATGTTGCACTTTTCATGCATTGTTAACACATGGACTTATAACTATTAACCTGATATCCACTGTTCCGATTCAAAAAATTCTTATCATTATTAGTGCATAACAAATACTTTAGGAAAATGATATGAACACTAAGCTTTTATTTTCGACGCTTATTTGTAGCCTGTGTTTTGCTGTAACAGCACAAACCAATGCAAAAACCACAGTTGATGCACAAACTCAAAAGTATCAACAAGTATGTAAGGGCAAAAAACAAGGTGATATGATTTCATTTGCCTACAAAGGTGTTGTCTTTAATGGTACATGTGAGCCAAATGAAGCTGGTAAATTAGCATTCCAACCTCCAATGCCTGCAAATAATGCAATGCCTGAAACTCAAACTAAGATTTCAGAAACACAATCAGAACCTCGACCAGTGAGTGCGCCTGTTCAGCCTATGGAAATGACACCTCCTCCAATGGAACAATCAGCTCCACAAATTGAACAAACCGCTCCATAAGAAATTGGACACCTATATATAGTTATATAAGGATGCTGTTCAGCATCCTTATTTTTTGTTCAGGCTATATCAAAAGAATTATGTTTGAAAAAACATCTTAAAATTGTAATCAGTCTATTTTATAATCCCTCTGCATGGTCTGAATCTATTACAATAACCAAAATACATTAACTTAGGTTTTCCTGTGAACTGGCTACAAATTCATATTACTGTCAATCAAGAACAAGTTGAACTAACTGAAACTTTGCTCCTTTCTTTGGGTGCTGTCAGCGTTACGCTAGATGATGCCGAAGATCAAGCACTGCTTGAGCCATTACCAGGTGAAACCCCTCTTTGGAATAAAGTCATTGTAACGGGCATTTATCAACAAGAAGAAGATGACCCAATTGATGTTGATACTTTAGAAGCATTTTTAAAAGCACAACTCCCTGATGTTCCAATGCGCCATGAGTATTTAGAAAACCAAGTTTGGGAACGCGCATGGATGGATTATTACGAACCAATTCAAATTGGTGAAAAATATTGGATCGTACCAGAATGGTTAGAGCCACCTGAAGCGGATGCAACCAACATTAAACTGGATCCAGGCTTAGCATTCGGTACAGGTAACCATGCCAGTACATTCCTATGCTTACAATGGCTAGGTAAGACTGATGTAAAAGATAAAATCGTGATTGATTACGGCTGTGGGTCAGGCATCTTGGGTGTTGCTGCTCTTCTATTAGGTGCTAAAAAAGTATATGCCACAGACATTGATCCACAGGCTGTTCTAGCAACAAAACAAAATGCAGAGTTGAATGGTGTACTTGAGCGTCTGTACGTTGGCTTACCAGAAGAATTCAATAACGAGTTTAAAGGTCAACAATCGGACATACTAGTTGCAAATATTCTAGCTGCACCTCTAATGGCTTTAGCGCCTGAATTCTCAACTTTAATTAAAAATGAGGGAGAGTTCGCACTTGCTGGTGTAATCGAGGAGCAAGTTGCTGATGTTTCTAGTGTTTACTCTGAGTTTTTTGATATATTAGAGATCGAAAAGCGCGAAGAGAACTGGTGTCGCATTTCAGGAAAACGCAAAACAACAATTTGAGAATATTGTTCCTCATGAGTGAAAAACAAACCCGCTGCCCTAAATGCTCATCCGTGTATAAAGTGACCCCTTCACAACTCAGTGTTGCTCAGGGCATGGTTTGTTGTCCCAAGTGCGTTATTAACTTTAATGCACTGACCAATCTTTTAAATACAGAGACAAACGAAACGATTCCTACACAAACCAGTCGTTCACTATTTTCCTCTATCCAACCTGATAGCAGCTTTGCTGAAAAGCAAATGCAAATTTTAAGTATTTTCGATCAAAAAATTGAAAACTCAAATATCGATCTTTTGACCTATCTAAACAATTTAAATTATTTTAACACTGAGCCAGTCACGGCTTTACCAAATTTAAATTTATCCGAAGATGCTTTATTGGTTGATCATGAACCAACATCGAAACAACACGGTTGGCTATATTACAGTCTTTGGGGAATCGGTAATATTGTCCTCATTTTGGTTTTCGCTTTTCAAATCTTATGGTTTAACCCAAAGCTTATGCATGAAAGCCCTGCTTTAAACCGTATCTTTAACTATGCATGTGGTGTTTTGACTTGCAAAACACTTGATGAACAATATAAATATCTAAGTTTTGAGAAAGTTAAAGTTAAACGCTACAGTAAAAACGAAACAATGTTTTCGGGTGTGCTGATCAATCATCATAAAGATAGTGTCTTGATTCCTTCGATTAGACTCATCCTTAAAGACAAAGGTGAGACCGTTACGGATATCACAATCAAACCCCAAGACTATTTAGTAGACAGTCTAAAACCGATTCAACGCATCCCTTCAAACAGCCCATTTAAATTCGAATTTACCGTTGAACAAAGTAAAAATAGCTTCGACAACTATAGTTTAGAAATTGTACAGCCTTAAAAGCATAAAAAAGTGACAAAAAAATAAAAAAAAGTGCAGTTAATTTGCTCACTTTTTCGCAGACAGTGGTATGATACGCGCCACGAATGCTTTGACCTACTTACTCCTCGTTATTTATAAACAATAAAATCGTTAAACGAACTGTGCTTTAATCCTATAAGCGCATTGTTGGTTTTTTTGTTTTTGAAAGTAGGCTGTAACAAATATTTAACTATTGTTACGCTTATTTTTTACACAATTCGAGGATTTGTGGCAAGCTAATAGTCCTTTTGTTTTAGAGTCACTGTTTTAGGATCTAAAACAGGGCTCAGTAATTTAGACCACATTTATATATCACTTTACCCAAGTGATATTTGATTTTTCGGATTAACACGCATGAATAGCAAATCTCCTATTTTTACGGCTCAATCTGATGTCGCTCTTCGCATCCATGTAGATCGCGCAGTTCGTCATTATTTTGCACAGTTGCAAGGTGAGCAACCATCTCAAGTATATGACATGGTTTTAGCAGAAATGGAGAAACCTCTTTTATCTGTGGTCTTAGAATATACTCGTGGCAATCAAACTCGTGCTGCCGAGATTTTAGGCCTTAACCGTGGTACTTTGCGTAAAAAGTTAAAAGCTCACGGTTTAATGAGTGAATAATTGATAAAATGCTCACGTTCTCGTGGGCATTTTTTTATGCTTAATTGTTTTAATCTGTAGACTTCAAACTGTTGACCAAAATCATGACTATCAAACGTGCTTTAATCTCTGTTTCCGACAAAACTGGAATCGTTGAATTCGCTCAAAACCTTGCTGCTCTAGGGGTAGAGATCTTATCTACTGGCGGTACTTATAAGTTGCTGAAAGACAACAACATCGCTGTCGTAGAAGTTTCTGAGCATACAGGTTTCCCTGAAATGATGGATGGTCGTGTAAAAACACTACATCCTAAAATTCATGGTGGTATTTTAGCTCGTCGTGGTCTGGACGAAGCTGTAATGCAAGAACACAACATCGATCCGATTGATTTGGTGATTGTAAACCTTTATCCATTTGCAGCTACAGTTGCAAAACCAAACTGCTCTCTTGCAGATGCGATTGAAAATATCGATATCGGCGGTCCAACTATGGTTCGCGCCGCTGCGAAAAACCATGCTTCAGTTGGTATCATTGTGAATGCATCTGACTATGATGCTGTAATAGCAGAGTTAAAGACAAATGGAGCTCTTTCTTACGAGACTCGTTTTGATTTAGCAGTTAAAGCATTTGAACATACTGCTCAATATGATGGCATGATCGCATCTTATTTAGGAGCACGTGTTGGTAAAGCTGAGGGTGAAGCAGATTTATTCCCTCGCACGTTCAATACGCAGTTAAATAAAGCACAAGATTTACGTTATGGTGAAAATCCACACCAAAATGCAGCGTTCTATGTTGAAGCAAATGCTAAAGAAGCATCAGTTTCAACTGCAAAGCAATTACAAGGTAAAGAACTTTCTTATAACAACATCGCTGATACTGATGCTGCACTTGAATGTGTAAAATCATTTGCAAAACCAGCTTGTGTCATCGTTAAACATGCAAACCCATGTGGTGTTGCTGTTTCTTTAGATGGCATTAAGGCAGCTTATGATCTTGCATATGCTACAGATCCAGAATCAGCATTCGGTGGCATCATCGCATTTAACCGTGAATTAGATGTAGAGACTGCTCAAGCGATTGTTGATCGTCAGTTTGTTGAAGTGATTATTGCTCCAAGCATCGCAGAAGGTGTACTTGAAGTCACTGGTGCGAAGAAAAATGTCCGTGTCATGGTTTGCGGTGAGCTTCCAGCGATTGATGCACGTGCGCCGCAACTTGATTATAAACGTGTCAATGGTGGTTTGTTAGTTCAAGATCAAGACTTAGGCATGATCACTAAAGATGATCTTAAAGTTGTGACTAAACGAGCGCCAACTGAACAAGAAATTGATGACATGATTTTTGCTTGGAAAGTTGCAAAATATGTGAAATCAAACGCAATTGTTTATGCCAAAAACCGTCAAACCATTGGTGTAGGTGCAGGTCAAATGAGCCGCGTGAACTCTGCTCGTATTGCTGCGATCAAAGCTGAACATGCTGGTTTAGTGGTCGAAGGTGCAGTTATGGCATCAGATGCATTCTTCCCATTCCGTGATGGTATTGATAACGCTGCAAAAGCAGGTATCAAATGTATCATCCAACCAGGCGGTTCTATGCGCGACGAAGAAACGATTGCTGCAGCAGATGAAGCTGGTATTGCAATGGTCTTCACTGGTATGCGCCACTTCCGTCACTAATAGATTTAAAAAATCCCTCTTGCGATGTTTTAGTTGCATCTCAAGGGGGAATTTTCTATTTTTAGTGGATGTACTTGAGATACTTAAAAAGGAAATAAATTAATAATGAATATTTTAGTTTTGGGTAGCGGTGGCCGTGAACATGCACTTGCATGGAAAATCGCACAAGATGCACAAGTGACTAAAGTTTTTGTTGCGCCAGGCAATGCTGGTACTGCAACTGAAGACAAATGTGAAAACGTTGAACTTGATATTCTAGATAATCCAGCAATTATCGCTTTTGCCAAAGCAAATGATGTTGCTTTAGTGATCGTAGGACCTGAAGCTCCATTAGTAAATGGTGTTGTGGATGCAGCACGCGAAGCTGGTCTAAAAATTTGGGGTCCAACTCAATACGCAGCTCAGCTTGAAGGTTCAAAAGCATTCGCTAAACATTTCTTAAAACGTCATAACATTCCCACTGCTTTTTATGATGTATTTACTGAAGTGGATGCTGCTAAGGCTTATGTCGAGCAGAATGGTGCCCCTATTGTAATTAAAGCTGATGGTTTAGCCGCAGGTAAAGGCGTTATCGTTGCGATGACTAACCAAGAAGCTTTTGATGCAATTGATGATATGTTAGCAGGCAACAAATTCGGTGATGCTGGATCACGTGTTGTGATTGAGCAATTCCTCGAAGGTGAAGAAGCAAGCTTCATTTGCATGATCGACGGTAAAAACATTTTACCGATGGCAACTTCACAAGACCATAAGCGTATTTTTGAAGGTGACCAAGGTCCAAATACAGGTGGTATGGGTGCGTACTCTCCTGCTCCAGTTGTTACACCGGAAGTATTTGAACGCGTAATGAACGAAGTTATGCGTCCTACTGTTGATGGTATGGCAGCAGATGGTCATGTTTATACTGGTTTCTTGTATGCTGGTTTAATGATTGATGAACAAGGTCAACCACGCGTGATCGAGTTTAACTGTCGTTTTGGTGATCCTGAAACTCAACCAATCATGATGCGTTTAAAATCATCTTTAGTTGATTTAGTAGAAGCTGGTATTGCTGGTAACTTGCCAAGTGAAGCCGAATGGGATGATCGCAAATCAATCGGCATTGTAATTGCAGCTGAAGGATATCCTGAAACTGTACGCAAAGGTGATGTGATATCAGGTATTGGTCAATCTCCAGAAGATACAAAAATTTTCCATGCAGGTACTGCAACGACTGAAGATGGTCATGTGATTACTGCAGGCGGTCGCGTGCTTTGCGTGACTGCGCTTGGAGACACCGTTCTAGAAGCTCAAATCAATGCACTAGAAGTATGTGGTCAAGTGACATTTACAGGTATGCAGTATCGTAGTGATATTGGTTATCGCGCAATTGCACGTGAAAAAGCAGAATAAGCTTTGGTTAATTAACAAAAGCCTTCTTCGGAAGGCTTTTTTATTCTTTAATGAGCATAAAAACCATTTCCTTATTCATTATTTAAATATTAAATTCAGAAAAATATATATCACTAATTCAATAAAATCTGACATTTCCACCATTAGAAAAAACTATAAAAGTATCATTTATTTACTTTTACCAAAATTAAACTATTTTTCTAATAATCATATATTTATACCCATAAGTAGAAAATAGAACACTATAACAGAACCCAAATTATTGTTATGATTGCCAAAATTTTCGGCGAGTACTTTTAGTTATATGCATATTTTTTTATATATGAATAAGAATATGAAATTTAACTCGAAAAGTATCAGCTAATCTCGATTTGATATGAAAATTATTGAACTAATGTGCTTAAGTCAAATTCTTAAGATCAACGTTCTTAATTTTCTGTTGTTGCAAATAATTCGATCAGTCGCCTGTTCATAACACTAAATTTTGAACCGACTCACCTCTTTGTAACAAGAACCCTATAGCTCTTAAGTAATGCATTAGCGGATTATTTACTAAGCATTATTCCGATTAGGATTTACACATGAAAAAGCTAATTAGTCTTTTTTTAAGTGTGTCTGTGTTATTACTTGCAGCGTGCAGTAAACAACCTGACACCAAAGCAGAACAAAAAAATGAAGCGGGTGGATTACAAACCGTTGTAATGGCATCAACAGGTTCAGATGCTGATATTTGGCGTTTTATTGCGACCTTGCCAGAAACTAAAGCTGCTGGTATCAAGCTTGAAGTGAAAAACTTTACAGACTATGTAGCTATGAATACAGCTGTAGCAAATAAAGAAGTTGATGTGAATGCATTCCAATCATATGCTTACCTTGTTGCTTTCAATGCTTCAAATCAAGATAAGATTGCACCAGTTTCAACGACGTACTTAGAGCCTATGGGCATCTACTCAAGCAAAGTCAAAAAGGTCGAAGAGTTTGCTGAAGGTGCTTCTATCGCGATTCCAAACGATGCAGCAAACGAAGCTCGTGCGTTATTGTTATTACAAAGTGCTGGTTTGATCAAATTAAAAGCTGACTTTGATCCAGCAAAAGGCACACCAAGCGATATTATCGAAAATACGAAAAAACTCGATATTAAACCAATTCAAATGGCAACTGCTGTACGTGTTAAAGATGAAGTTGATGCGATTGTATTGGGGAATACCCTTGCAATGGAAGGCGGCTTAAATGTTCTAAAAGATTCTATCTTTTATGAACCAATTGACCAAAGCACGAAGCTGAATGTCAACATTTTAGCTGCAGCTGATTCAAGAAAAAATGATCCTGTATTACAAAAGCTTGGTACTCTTTATCACACTGAAGCGGTGAAAAAATATGTTCAAGAACATTTTGCTGGTACGAAAGTTGACGTGAATAAACCTGTTAGTTATCTCACAGAAACAAATTCGTAATATAATCTGTATAGGAAACAGGCAAATCACTTTGCCTGTTTTTTTCATTTTTGCTTAGTATTGACGATATGATCCAATTTAAAAATATTTCAAAGTATTACCAGCTAAAAGGTCAAACGATCAACGCTCTGGATCAAATTAATTTAGAAATTCCAGAAGGCAGTATATTTGGCATTATTGGGTATAGTGGTGCGGGGAAAAGTACGCTAATACGTTTGATTAATCTGCTTGAACGCCCTACTCAAGGTCAAGTCATTATCAATCAGACTGATTTTACGGCTTTAGATGCCCGTAGCCTTCGTCAAGAACGTGCAAATATTGGCATGATCTTCCAGCATTTCAATTTATTACAGACCAAGACGGTATCTGAAAATATCGAGATGCCACTAAAATTACTGGGTCATAGCAAAGTTGAACGTGAAAAGCGTTTGAATGAGCTGTTAGACTTTATTGACCTAAAACATAAGAAAGATGCATATCCAGATGAGTTGTCTGGCGGTCAAAAGCAACGCGTGGGTATTGCACGTGCACTTGCCAATCATCCTAAAATCCTGCTTTGTGATGAGGCAACTTCCGCTCTAGATCCACAAACCACAAAATCAGTATTAGCATTATTAAAGAAGATTAATAAAGAGCAGAATATTACGATTGTTATGGTGACCCATGAAATGGATGTAATTGAATCTGTTTGCGATTATGTTGCGGTCATGGAAGCGGGCAAAGTGATTGAAACTGGTCCAACTTTAGATATTTTCAGTCAGCCTCAACATCCAACAACCAAAACCTTTATTCAAACTGTTTTACAACAGCAATTGCCGATTAATATTTTAGATAATTTAGAACACCAAAATCACAATAGTATCTATAGCTTGCAATTTCTCGGGACGTCAGCCCAAGAAACTGTTATTCAAGCCGTCATTAAAAAATTCGATATCAGCTTAAATATTCTTTTTGCAAACATGACTGAAATTAATGGCACTGTAATCGGACAAATGTTTATTCAACTTTTGGGCGATCAACTCATCATTCAGGAAGCAATCAAATTTCTTGAGGGTCAAGGTGTAAAAGTTGAGCAATCAGGAGTCAGTCAATGAGAGATTTAATTGTACAGTGGCTCACTGAAGTGACAGCTCCTTTTTGGAAAAGTGCTTTAACAATCGACCAGTTTGTTACAGCATTGCAAGAAACATTTCAAATGGTTTTCTTCGCCTTATTGTTCGGCTGCATTTGGGGATTCATTCAAGGCATAACTTTAGTTGTTACGCGTACAGGTGGTATTTTACAGAATAAAGCAATTTACTATGCCATAAACCCCATCGTAAACGCACTCCGCTCTTTGCCCTTTATTATATTACTGATTGCTGTTATCCCTTTGACTAAACTGTTAGTCGGTACATCAATTGGGACATGGGCTGCGATTGTGCCTCTAACGATTTATGTAGGACCATATTTAGGTCGTCTCATCGAAACATCTTTACTTGAAGTTAATGAAGGGATTGTTGAATCTGCACAAGCAATGGGAGCTTCGCCTTGGCAAATTATTTTCAAGTTTATCATTCCTGAAGCACGTAGCTCTCTTATCCTAAACTTAACCACTGGCACAATTTCTTTAATTGGCGCAACGGCGATGGCTGGTGCAGTTGGTGCAGGCGGTATTGGTGATTTAGCGATTTCATACGGTTATCAACGCTTTGATACTAGTGTGGTCATCTTAACCGTGATCGTGCTATTGCTTTTAGTTCAATTCGTTCAATCTTTTGGTGACTGGTTAGCTAAACTTCGATAAGTTAAAACATCAAAAAAAACTCTCAAAATGATCTTTGTTTATTTTGAGAGTTTTTATTTACATAGAATAGTAAATCTCATTTGCAGCTTTGAAGGTATTTACATGTAATGGTACCAAATCCTCTAATTGTTGATATCCACCAGCTAAAACAAACAAAATTGGAATTTTCATTTTTTTTGCCATATCAAAAACCAAATAGTCTCGAGCATATAACAATTCTGTCGTAAACCATTTAGACCCATACTTATCATGCTGATGGCAATCCATCCCTGCTTGATAAATAATTAAGTCTGCTTCCCAACGAGAAGCGTATTGAAATGCCTCAAATACGGCTTCTCGATATAAATCAAAATTTCCATTTTTTGGATGAATATACCGCGTCAGACTACGCTCACCAGCTTTACAACCGAATCGAATCCCAAAAATTCCAAAATTCACAAGATTACTCAGGCGGTTAGTAAAAATGGCAGTACCATCACCACCGTGTTGGTCACAATCCAAAATAAAAATGCGCTTTTCTGGATATTGTTTTGCCACCAATGCTAGGCCATTAAAAGTACAATATGCAGCACCCGACTCATAACTAGCATGATGAAAACCTTGGGCAATATTGGCTGCCACACCCTCTTTAAAAGCGATCTCAGCAGCAACCAACTGTCCTGCTTGTACTGACAAAATTGCATCACGTAATTGTTCATTCCACGGTTTAAATCCTTGGATAGTTGCGAAAGAACTTTCACCTGTTACAAAGGCGTCAACAAACTGAGGGTTGTGTAACTTTTTTAAAATCTGAACATCTATTATTCCAGGATCAACAAACTCTACCATTTGTTGCTGGTGCAAGACCTCCGCCACAGCTGAAAGCTTCTCCATACTGTTGGTATGTGTCTTTGCGTAATATCGAGTTGAATAACAAGCTTTTAGCATGGATGCTCTACGCATAACTGATCTCGAGCAATTTCCATCAATTGACTCAATTCAGTTGAATCAGGTCTAAATAGCCCATTATCGACTTGTTGCTTGAAATGATAACCAAAAGCACGCGCTCGATTTTGAGGAGATACAGCTAATGTCGTCAGTCTTAAAAACCAAAAACCATTCATCTGAGAAATCGGAATCACATAACCTTTATATTGTTTATTATTTGATTTTTCTAAGTTCTCTATCTCATATTGCGCAGAAAACAGACTCCCTGCTGGTAACCGCACACCATTCATGATCAAAGGAACTAAACTGATACAGGAATGATTATCACCCATATTCATTTTTTCCATCATTATCGGTTGATCATGTTCATCTACAAAAATATTTATCTCGCCTTGTCTAAGAAGTCGATGATGTGCAATTCTTAAAAAAAACTTCTCTGCCATAGGACAGGAACCTACTTTAGGCTTCTCGGTCAGCGCAAGACATTCAATCATATCTAAGACTGTTGAATCTTGTGGAAGAATAATATCTGCCAGCAACTGACATATCAGTATACTTTCTTCTAACTCTGCATATTGATGTAGTGTTCTTAATTTCGATTGAAAATCATATTCTTGTTGTAGGTTTTGGGTAAATGTTTCTTTGGGATTCAAACGAGTTAAAGACTCAATCACCTGTGGATTTTGATCCAAATTGCGCCATGTAGATAACTCTAAACCATATGACGAAGATTGATTTAAAATATTTCTTAGTGCTTTGGTATCGTAGTCATCAAAAATGCGTAAGTCTTGAAAGCCAATTAAATCACGTGGTTGTGAAACAAACTCCGCTATTACCCGTGTGGCTTGTGTATAACCACATCCCCGTCTTTCAGTTTGATGGCTGAAATGTTCATTCAACATTTCAGTGAGTTTTGCTGATAAGGGATGCAAATATTTTTTAAAAATAGTGACAACTTCATGATCAACTAATTCAGACATAGTACCCCCTCATTCTTCTTATATCCCACAAACACCACTTCATCCCTTTCATATATTCATAATTATTTATTTAGATAGATTAGCTCGAGTTTATTATTCAAATATCGAGTTTCCGCTCTTTGTCAAAGCCCCATAAAAATCATGATCTTATAAAGACTTCTGATCTCATATTCATGCAATTTACTACACTTGTCAACCTTAAATACAACCCTAGATTAGATAGGTCATATAATGACGTGAAAGGTCAATAACTCACTTGATAAGATGTTCATGCTTTTGCACTTGTCACAATTTGGACTTACACTGTTAAGTAATGATTTTCTGATTGATCTACAAAAGTTATTTTAATAACTGTTTAGGGATGGTTTATGCAATACAAAATCCACGTTATCGATGTTAAAAACAACCTAAAAAATTACATTTGGTTGTTAGAAGATACACGTACAAATGAAGTGATTGTTGTAGATCCAACAGAAGCTAAACTAGTCACGGATTTTTGTGAAACACATCAATTACACCTTAAACAAATTTGGCTGACGCATTGGCATCCAGACCATACAAATGGCGTAGAAGGCTTGTTGGCTGAGCAAAACATATTGGTTTATGGTCCGCGTGATGAACTCAGCAAAATTCCCTACCTTTCAAACCCTTTACAGCATGATTATCATTTTTTCTTTAATGATTTAAAAATTGAAGTGATTGCAACTCCTGGACATACTTTAGGTCATATCACTTATTTTATTGAAGAAATAGATTCTTTGTTTTGTGGAGATACTTTGTTTGCAATGGGATGCGGTCGCTTATTTGAAGGTACTGCTGAGCAAATGTATCATTCATTGAATAGATTGGCAGCTTTACCTATTCAGACAAAAGTATATTGTACTCATGAATATACACTTTCGAATGCTGAATTTGCGTTAACCATAGAACCTCATAATATTGCTCTTCAAGAACGTTTCGAGCAAGTAAAAATGCTAAGAGAATCAGATCAAATCACTCTACCCTCTACGATAGAACTTGAGCTAGAAACTAATCCATTTTTACGCACAGAAAATGCTGAAGAGTTTGCCCGCATTCGTAGTCTGAAAGATCAATTTTAAAATTTTAGGTTAATCAATAATTTCATTTTCCAACCTAGCCATATTGTGGAAAATGAAATTATTTTTTACATATATTTTCCAAGATTTATTGCTTTTCAGCTTATCAAATATCACTTAAATATTTTATTTTTTCAATATAATACAATTATTTATTTTTTTAATTCTCGAAAATTAGTATTAAAAATTTACTCTAGTTTTACATTATTTACATCTAGAAAAATAAATATATGCAATCCCCCTTTAAAAAAATTCATCAACCACTATTAATGAATAATGATTCACAAGGAGTACTGGTTATGAAAAACAGAGTTGTTAAAGCAAAAAATTTATTGGCTTTCCGTATTTGGTTAGAAAAATTAGGTTATTCGGTGAAAAATTTAGCAGACAATCGCGGGTTCACTTTCAGTTTTAAAAAAGAATACGGCTTGGTTACAGGTGACTTATCAGGAAATGCTTTAGCAATGCAACTCGGTGAAGAATTTGAAGACCATTTAAAAGCATAATGTTCATGCTAATTATTTAGGGTTTCAAACGGACATGAAGCCCTAAAGCATAAAAGAGAACTAATCAAACTTTGCTTTTTTAATTTCAATCTCTCACTTTATAACCATCTCTCGAAAAAATAACATTGGAACAAAACAGTTTTCCAAGTATTATAATGTCCTAGTCGAGGGATGCTGCGACATTTGATTTATGACTATAAATCACATGCCAGGCTCGACGATCGGTTAAACATTCGTTTTAACCAACAACGGCATCCGCGAACTGAATGATCAATACTATTTTTTCTAGGAGATCCTGATGAACGCGGTGAATGCTTCATTTACAGATTATAAAGTTGCTGATATTTCCCTTGCTGACTACGGTCGTAAAGAGATCAAACTTGCTGAAGCAGAAATGCCAGCTTTGATCGGCTTACGTAAGCGTTATGCAGCTGCTAAACCACTTGCTGGCGCTAAAATTTTGGGTTGTATTCATATGACAATCCAAACAGCAGTTCTTATTGAAACTTTGATTGAACTCGGTGCTGAAGTTCGTTGGACTTCATGTAACATCTTCTCAACACAAGACCATGCTGCTGCTGCAATTGCTGCTCGTGGTATTCCTGTTTTTGCTTGGAAAGGCGAAACTGAAGAAGAATATGTATGGTGCTTAGAACAACAAATCAATGTGAACGGCAAGCCTTGGGATGCCAACATGATTTTGGACGATGGCGGTGACTTGACTGCACTTGTTCATGACAAATACCCTGCTCTTTTAGAGCGCATCCACGGTATTACTGAAGAGACCACAACAGGTGTACAACGTTTGTTGGAAATGTGGAAAGATGGTTCTCTTAAAGTTCCTGCAATCAACGTTAATGACTCGATTACTAAGTCTAAAAACGACAATAAATATGGTTGCCGTCACTCATTAAATGATGCAATCAAACGTGCAACTGATATGTTACTTTCTGGTCGCCGTGCTTTAGTGATTGGTTATGGCGATGTGGGTAAAGGTTCAGCTCAGTCTTTACGTCAAGAAGGCATGATTGTTCGTGTGACAGAAGTAGATCCTATCTGTGCAATGCAAGCATGTATGGATGGTTACGAGGTTGTTTCTCCATATAAAAATGGCGTTCAAACTGGCAAGAAAGAAGATATTAATCAAGACTTGTTATCAAATACTGACCTTGTTGTCACAACTACTGGTAACTACCACGTATGTGATTCAGCAATGTTAGACAGCTTAAAAGCTGGTGCTGTGGTATGTAACATCGGTCACTTTGATACTGAAATCGACACGGCATACTTACGTGGTTATAAATGGGTTGAAGTGAAGCCTCAAGTTCACCAAGTGTACCGCTCAGAAGATGAAAATAACTATCTCATCCTTTTATCTGAAGGTCGTTTAGTGAACCTTGGAAATGCAACAGGTCACCCATCACGCGTTATGGATGGTTCTTTTGCAAACCAAGTGCTCGCACAAATGCATCTTTTCGCTGAGAAATTTGCAGATTTACCAGCTGATCAAAAGCAAGCGGCGATTCGTGTTGAAGTTCTTCCTAAGAAATTAGACGAAGAAGTTGCAGCGGCAATGGTTGCAGGCTTTGGTGGTGTAGTAACTCAATTAACTCAAGTTCAAGCTGATTATCTAGGTGTACCTGTTGAAGGCCCATTCAAATCTGACGCTTATAAATACTAAGACAATTAGGGCAGACGTTTCACGGACTGCCCTTTTTTATAAAATCTTCTCAGTAATTTATAAAAGGATTTGAAATGACGAAACGAGTGCCTATTTCTTTCGAGTTTTTCCCACCGAAAACTGATGCTGGTGCAGAAAAATTACGTGTTGTTCATCAAGAGTTACAACTTCTCAACCCTGAGTTTTTTTCTATTACTTATGGTGCTGGTGGCTCAACCCGTGAACGCACTTTGGCAGCGATTAATGATTTTAATGGTAAGGGCACACCAGTTGCACCTCACCTTTCATGTATTGGTGACGACAAAGCACGTATTGCTGAACTTCTTGATCTTTACAAATCACAAGGAATTGACCGCATCGTTGCACTAAGAGGTGACTTGCCTTCTGGTCAGGTTGGCTTAGGTGAACTTCCGTATGCTCAAGACTTAGTTCGATTCATACGCGAACATTCAGGTGATCATTTCCATATCGAAGTTGCAGCGTATCCTGAAATGCATCCACAAGCTGAAAGTTTTGATGCAGACATCCAACGCTTCGTCGAAAAAGTACAAGCTGGCGCAAATGCAGGAATTACCCAATTCTTCTTTAATCCTGATGCATATTTCTATTTCATCGAACGCTTAGCGAAATCAGGAATTAATATTCCTATCGCACCGGGTATTATGCCGATCACAAATGCAAGCAACTTGATTCGTTTTGCGGATGGTACAGGTGCAGAAATCCCACGTTGGATTCGCAAGCAACTTGCAGCTTATGGTGATGACAGCGCAAGCATTAAAGCATTTGGTCACGAAGTCATCGTTAACCTTTGTGAACGCTTAATTGCTGGTGGAGCACCTACGCTACATTTTTACTCAATGAACCAAACTGAACCAACCCGACAACTTGTTGTTGATTTAGGTTTAAACTAATTTCTACGAGCACGACCCAAGCATGAATCGTTTTTATATCGAAACTGAATTAAATACTGGCAACACGATTGAATTAACTGAGTCAGTATTTCATCATTGGGTTCGTGTACTTCGTGCGAAAGTACAAGAACAAGCCATCTTTTTTAATGGAAAAGGTGGTGAATATCGTGTAACGCTAACTGAAATTAACAAGAAAAATGCTTTCGTATCTGTTGATCATTTTGAAGCAATCGATCGAACTGCACCATTCAAGGTAATTTTGGGTCAAGTCATGAGCAAAGGTGATCGCATGGATTATGCGATTCAAAAAGCAACTGAACTTGGTGTGACAAAGATTCAATTATTAACCAGTGATCGTTGTGAAATGCGTCTTAAATACGACCGTGATCAAAAGAAATTAGACCATTGGCAATCAGTTGCAGTCGCAGCTTGTGAACAATGTGGGATGAATATTGTGCCTAAAGTTTTGGCTCCAATTTCAATCGAGGAATGGATTCAAACAGATCTGCCAATATCACGTTTTGTAATGGCACCGAACAAAGATCAAAAAAATGTATTACTAGATGCACAACCAGAACTCGCTTTATTGATCGGCCCAGAAGGTGGTCTGAGTGAATCAGAAATTGGGCTATCGAATCAACATGGATTTGTAAATTGGTGTATCGGAGATCGTGTTCTAAGGACAGAAACAGCTCCAGTCGTGGCTTTATCAATTTTAAATTATCACTTTGCTAGCAATTGATGCATTTCATTTGCTTTCAGTTGTCTTTAGCGTTAATTTAAAACAAAACTCTATAGTGTTTACAAAAAAATAAAGACTGTGAACACTGATAAAAAACGAAAAGGATTATTCTTTATATGTCAGGGGTTCTGGAAAAAAATTTGCCACAATTTATATATACGGATCAGATTAATTATCCTAACCATATACGTCTATTTGTTGTAAGCGTAATCTTCATTATTTTAATCGATTATTTTTTATTTGGTTTTTTCTATTCATTTGATTTAAACATCTTCTCTATTTGGACGATAAGTTCACTAATTGTATTAAGTATTTTTTTAATTATCTGCAACTTCTCGCTTAAACATTACACATCTGTTCGTCATGCTAAAAAAACCAATCTGACTTTTCAACTGATTTGTCTTTGTATAGGTAGCTTACTGGGTGTAGGCAGTGTGGTTATTAGCCAAATGCTTATTAAAGATGTTCCCCATCTCTCACACTCTCATATTCTCACATTAACTGCACTACTCCTCACATCATCACACATTATTTCGCTGACCTTTTTAACACAGCATATTCGCTATTTTTTCTTGTTTTTTATTCCTAGTGTTCTCCCTCTTGTTCTTTCTCAAATTATAAATAGAGACCAAGAACATACTTTGTTTTATGTAGCCTATTATTTTTCTTTTGTTGCAACTTTATTATGTGCACATGCAACGTTCACAATTCATAAACGTTTCTTTCAAGTCCTTGAAAAAAATAAGCAACTGATAGATGTTGCAGAACAACATAACCAATGGACTGAAGAACTATGCCAACAATTGCAGCGAGAAGTAAATAAATCTAAAGATATCGAGGCACAACTGCAATTCAATAACCATTTATTGGAACAGAAAGTACGTGAACGGACATACGATCTTACTAAGATGAATGAGCGACTCGAAGAGCATCGTCAAAATTTAGCATTTGCGCATGAAACTGCTGGAATCCGTCCATGGGAATGGAATCTTGAAGAGAATACGGTTGGTGTAACAAATTCTCACCAAAAAGAAGTGACACGCAATTCAGAGAATCATTACGAACTATTGAGTAAAATCGTTCATCCTGATGATGCTGAACGTGTAAAAAATACGATATATAGTCATTTGTGTGGTCAAACCAAACGTTATGAAGAAACCTTCAGAATAAAACGTTCGAATGGTGATTGGAGTTGGATTCATGATGTTGGTCAGGTGATTCAGCGAAACCCAAAAGACGGTACACCACTTAGAATGGTTGGTATTCATCGAGACATTAATCAAGAAAAGAAAGATCAAGATCGACTAAAATTGGCAGCAAGTGTCTTTGAACAAGCATCTGAAGGTATTTTTATTCTAGATGAAAACTTTAACTATCTTGAAGTCAATCCAAAATATGAACAACTTACTGGTTTAGACAAACAATATATTTTGAATAAACATTTATTCGAAATCACAAAACAGACTAAACAACATCACTTAAATTTTCATCTCTCTATTCTCGATACTTTACATGAAGAATTTGAATATGAAGGAGAGTTCCAAGAAACCTATCTATCTGAAAAAACTTGTTTTCTTTGGATGCATATCAATGCAGTTAAAGATGAGTCTGATCGAGTATTAAATTATATCGGTATCGTTTCAGATCAAAGTGAACGTAAACACCAAGAACAACGCTTATCATATTTAACCAATTATGACACTTTAACTGATCTACCAAATCGCTTTTATTACCATCAACAACTCCATCAATACTTGGTAAATGAAGCATCGATTCAGCATCTAGCCGTCATTCGCTTAAATATAGATCGATTCCGTGCATTAAATGAATTATTAAGTAATCAAGCTGGTAATGAGCTTTTAAAACAAGTTGCACAACGCCTACGAATCAGCAATATAGATGCATTATTGGTCGCTCATTTAAGTGCTGATGATTTTGCAATCATCTATGAAATGTCCCCTTTGCACCCTCCAATTCATCAAATTTGCAATAATATCGTGGAAGCCTTTAGCAAACCTTTCTACATTGCAGATCAAGAACATGTGGTTAGTATTTCGATTGGTGTTGCAATTTACCCTGAACATGGACGCCAAGTAGATAATTTAAATACTCATGCAGAACAAGCACTCACAGAAGCCAAACGTTTAGGTGGAAATACCATCCGTTATTACTCAAGCGAACGCACAAACTTTGTGGCTAAGCATACGGATTTAGAGCTTGATCTAAGAAAAGCAATTCAAAATAAAGAACTTGTGGTGTATTACCAACCAAAGATAAATACTCAAAATTCCAATATTACAGGTTTTGAAGCTCTGATTCGTTGGAAGCATCCAACAAAAGGCTTAATCATGCCTGACATCTTTATTCCACTTGCTGAAAGTACAAGTCTAATTTCTGATATTGGTCGTTTTGTACTTTATGAGGCAGCTCGTCAACTTCAAGTTTGGCAAAAACTTGGCTTTGTCCACATACACGTTGCTGTGAACATTGTTGCTCAACAAATCTTGCGGGGACAATTGCTTCAAGATATTGATGCTGTGTTAGATCAATACTCAATTGGTGGGGAAAATCTTGAATTAGAAATCACTGAATCTGCGTTTTTAGAAAATACTGAAAACGTAAAAATGGTGCTTTGTGCACTCAAAGAACGCAATATTTCAATTGCATTAGATGACTTCGGGACTGGTTATTCTTCACTCGCCTACCTAACCGAATATCCAATTGACATTTTAAAAATTGACCGTGCATTCATTTCAAAAATTGGTGATCCAAAGCAAGATGCGATAGTTAATGCCATGATTGCCATGGGTAAAACCATTGGCTTAAAAGTTGTTGCTGAAGGTGTAGAAACTGAACAGCAACGTGACTACTTGAAGCGACAAAATTGTGACATATTACAGGGTTACTTATTTGCGAAACCTTTAACTGCTTCGGATGCTACAGACTACTTGCAACAACACATGAGAATGTCAACCGCGAGATATTCCATATAACGTTACAATTTGAGCTTTTTGAATGTTTATTTTGATCAAAAAATAAATTGTCAATAAGCACATACGTTCAGTGAAAATAAGCTATTTTGACTGGGCGAATGCGTGAACTAGTGCTATATTCTTGTGCACTTATCTTAATATAATAATCAGACATATATCCTGATTATTATCGGAACAATCGAGACTCAGATGGACGATCAATCTTTAAAACAAGCCGCTTTGTATTACCATGAATTTCCAACCCCAGGAAAAATCAGTGTGACACCTAGCAAGCAGCTCGTTAACCAACGAGATTTAGCGCTTGCATATTCTCCTGGTGTTGCTGCTCCATGTTTGGAAATCGAACGTGACCCTTCTGCTGCTGCGAAATACACAGCTCGCGGAAACCTAGTCGCAGTCGTGAGTAATGGTACCGCCGTGCTTGGTTTGGGTAATATTGGTCCTCTTGCCTCTAAACCTGTAATGGAAGGTAAAGGCGTTTTATTCAAGAAGTTTGCTGGCGTTGATGTTTTCGACATCGAAATCGCTGAAAATGATCCAGATAAAATCGTCGATATCGTGGCATCTCTTGAACCAACATTTGGTGGTATCAATCTAGAAGATATCAAAGCACCTGAATGTTTCTATATCGAGAAAAAATTACGCGAACGCATGAAAATTCCTGTGTTCCATGATGACCAACACGGTACAAGTATTATTGTTGGTTCTGCACTTCTAAATGCATTGCAAATCGTAAATAAAAAAATCGAAGATATTAAAATTGTCGCTTCAGGTGCGGGTGCAGCTGCCATCTCTTGTTTAGATTTATTGTGTGCACTCGGTGTAAATAAACAAAATATCACCGTAGCTGACTCTCGTGGTTTGCTTACAACTTCACGTGATGGTCTAGATGAATCAAAGAAACGTTATGTACAAGACATTCAAGCAACGCAATTACATGAAGTAATGGCTGGCGCTGACATGTTCTTAGGTCTTTCAGCAGCTGGCATTTTAACCAAAGAAATGGTTAAAGAAATGGCTGAAAACCCAATTATCTTTGCATTAGCTAACCCAGATCCGGAAATTTTGCCTGAACACGCACATGAAGTTCGCCCTGATGTCATTATGGCAACTGGTCGTTCAGACTATCCTAACCAAGTAAACAACGCGCTTTGTTTCCCATATATCTTCCGTGGTGCACTAGACGTCGGTGCAACTACAATTAATGAGGAAATGAAGATCGCATGTGTACATGCAATCGCTCGCATGGCTCATGTTGAAGCGGATGCTGCAACGTATGGTGAGAAATCAGCATCTTTTGGTCGTAATTATTTAATTCCTCGCCCACTTGATCAACGCTTGATTCTTGAAATTGCGCCAGCGGTAGCTAAAGCAGCGATGGATTCAGGTGTAGCGACTCGTCCTATCGAAGATTTCTCAGCTTACCGACAACGTCTTTCTGAGTTTGTATACAACTCAGCATTCTTGATGAAGCCTATTTTCTCTCAAGCTAAATCTGATCCTAAACGCATTGCTTATGCTGAAGGTGAAGACGAACGCGTATTACGTGCAGTACAAATCGTTGTTGATGAAGGTCTTGCTAAACCAATCCTGATTGGTCGTACAACTGTGATCGAAGCGAATATCAAGAAATTAGGCTTACGCTTACAACATGGCGTAAACATTGAAATCGCAGATCAAGAACAAAACCCTTTATATGAAGAGTTCTGGAAAGACTATTATCAAACGATGCAGCGCAAAGGTGTAACAGTTGAGTATGCTCAGCGTGAAGCACGTCGTCGCTCAACACTAATCGCAGCATTGATGGTGAAGTTTGGCAAAGCTGATGGTATGTTGTGTGGTACTTATTCAAGCTACGATATCCATTTAGATTTCGTTAAAAATGTCATTGGACTAAAAGAAGGTCGCAGTACATTCTTTACTTTAAATGCGCTGATGCTTGAAGATCGCAACTTATTTATTGCAGACACCTATGTAAATACTAACCCTACTGCTGAACAGCTTGCTGAAATGACAATTTTAGCTGCTGAAGAAGTTCGTCGCTTTGGTATGACACCTCGTGTTGCTCTGCTTTCTCACTCTAGTTTTGGTAGTGATCAGTTTGACCCAAGTGCTCAAAAGATGCGTGAAGTCTTCCGTTTACTTTCAGAACAAGCTCCTGAGCTTGAGGTTGAAGGTGAAATGCATGGTGATGCAGCATTAGACGACAATATTCGTCATTTTGCATTCCCGAACTCACGTTTTAAAGGTTCAGCAAATCTTTTGATCATGCCTAATCTTGATGCAGCGAATATTTCATTTAACCTCTTAAAAGCAACTTCTGGTAACAACGTTACTATTGGTCCTATTTTATTAGGTGCTGCTAAGCCAGTTCATATCTTAACCCCAACGGCAACAACACGTCGTTTAGTTAATATGACAGCATTGACGGTTGCAGAAATTCAACAAAGTCAAAACTGATTATCTTAAGCAGAGGTTTTCGAGAAAAGCTTCGCTTAATGCTTGAGAAAACCTCTATTCTGTTGCATGATTGTGTGAAGAATAGAGGTTTTTTATGCAAGTTTATTTAGTAGGCGGTGCTGTCAGAGATCATTTACTTGGGCGCCCCTATCACGAAAAAGATTACGTGGTGGTCGGAGCAACACCCGAACAATTACTCGCAGATGGATTCCAACCTGTAGGTAAAGACTTCCCTGTATTTCTTCATCCAAAAACAAAAGAAGAATATGCTCTCGCGCGTACAGAACGTAAGTCTGGCGTGGGATATCATGGATTTCAATTTCATACCGATAAAACAGTCAAATTAGAAGAAGACTTAATACGTCGTGATCTCACCATCAATGCAATGGCAATGGATGAAAATGGAAATATTTATGACCCATATGGTGGTCAAAATGATCTTAACCAAAAAATTCTTCGTCATGTCTCAGATGCTTTTATTGAAGATCCACTACGTGTTTTACGCGTTGCAAGATTTGCTGCACGTTATACAGCTTACGGATTTAAGATTGCTGAAGAAACATTAAACCTAATGAGCGAAATCGCAAGTTCTGGTGAATTAGATGCACTAACACCTGAACGGGTTTGGAAAGAAACTTCTCGTGCATTGATGGAAGATCATGCCGATGTGTACTTTCAAACACTCAAAGACTGTAATGCTCTCAAAGTTTTGTTTCCTGAGATAGATGCATTATTTGGTGTCCCACAACGCCCCGAATTCCACCCAGAAATTGACTGTGGTATTCATACATTAATGTCATTAAGACAGGCTTGTTTAGCAAATTACGCCCTAGACGTTCGTTATGCAGTACTTGTACATGATTTAGGGAAGGCGCTCACACCTGCTGAGGAATTACCCAAGCATATTATGCATGAAGAAAGAGGTTTAAAACCTGTTGGTGATATTTCTGATCGCTTAAAAGTTCCTACACAGCTCAAGAACTTGGCGCTTATCGTTTGTAAAGAACATTTAAAATGTCACCAAGCCAAAAACCTTAAACCTGGCACGCTATGGCGCTTATTACAACGTTTAGATGTATTACGCAAACCTGAGAAGGTTCAGGCATTTGTACAGGCATGTGAATGTGATGCCAAAGGTCGTTTAGGTTTAGAGAATCGCCCCTATCCACAAGCACAATACATCTTAGATGCGATGGAAATTGTGAGAAAAATACGTGCTCAAGATTTACCGCCAGATATTCAAGGTGTTGAAATAGGTGAAATGTTGATTCAATATCGCATTGATGCTTTGGCTAAATTTAAAGAACAGCATGATGAGCCATCATCTGCATCATAATTTTTGCATAAAAAAACCCAGTCAAAAGTGACTGGGTTTTTTTATTTTACTGATTCAATAAAAATTATTGAGCAGCAGCAGCTTGAGCAGCAGCAACTTCATCAGCAAAGCTCATTTCAGCTTTCTTCTCAATACCTTCGCCTACTTCGAAACGAACGAATTGAGCTACAACTGTACCAGTTGCTTTTAATACATCAGCAACTTTCTTGTCGTTGTCGATAACATACATTTGACGATCAAGAGCAACTTCGTTCAAGTATTTTTCTACTGAACCAGTTACCATTTTCTCAACGATGTTTGCTGGCTTGCCAGATTCTAACGCTTTCGCTTCAGCAATTTCTTTCTCTTTAGCGATTAAGTCAGCTGGAACAGCTTCAGCATTAACTGCAACTGGGTTGAACGCAGCAACGTGCATTGCAATACCTTTACCAGTGTCTGCATCACCTGTATAAGAAACAACAACACCGATTTTTAAACCGTGCTTGTAAACAGCTAAGTTTTCGCCTTCAACGATTTGTGCACGACGAACTTGGATGTTTTCACCGATTTTTTGAACAAGCGCAACACGAGCTTCTTCTACAGTAGCCCCGTCTTCAAGCTTAAGTTCAGCAATTTTTGCTGCATCAGTTTCACCAGCGGCAAGAGCAGCTGTAGCAACTTTGTCAGAGAAGTTTTTGAAGTTGTCGTCTTTAGCAACGAAGTCAGTTTGACAGTTAACTTCAACAAGAATCGCTTTGTTACCGTTTTGAATGATCGTGATCGCACCATCAGCAGCAATGTTACCAGCTTTTTTAGCTGCTTTTGCTTGACCTGATTTACGAAGGTTATCAATTGCAAGTTCGATGTCGCCGTTTGCTTCTGTTAATGCTTTTTTGCATTCCATCATTGCAAGACCAGTACGGTCACGTAATTCTTTTACCATGCTTGCAGTAATTGCAGTCATGTTGATCTCCTAAATCGGTAGAAAATAAATCTGTTCAACAAAAACGGCCCAAAGAAACTCTGGACCGTTTGCAATCTCGACGCTTTAATTTGCCACCATTACATGTCGCAAAAATGACAAGCTTGCGTCAAAACGCATTAAGCCTCAGAAGCGTCTTTCGCAGCGTCATCGCCTTTTGCTTGAGCGTTCGCTTGTGATTGAGCGTATTCTTTACCAGCAATGATAGCGTCAGCCATAGCTGAAGCGTATAACGTTACTGCACGGATCGCATCATCGTTACCAGGAATAACGTAATCTACGTTATCTGGGTTTGAGTTTGTATCAACGATACCGATTACAGGAATACCTAAGTTTTTAGCTTCTTTGATTGCAATCGCTTCGTGGTCAACATCGATTACAAATAATGCGTCAGGTAAACCACCCATGTTCTTAACGCCGCCTAAAGCACGTTCAAGCTTGTCCATCTCACGAGTACGCTCTAAAGCTTCACGTTTAGTAAGCTTAGCAAAAGTACCATCTTGAGATTGAGTTTGAAGATCTTTTAAACGGTTGATAGATTGGCGAAGAGTTTTCCAGTTCGTCAACATACCACCTAACCAACGGTGATCTACATATGGTTGACCAGCACGTTGAGCTTGTTCACGGATGATGTTAGAAGCAGCACGTTTCGTACCAACGAATAATACTTTGTTCTTTTTGCTCGCCAAGTTGTTAACGAAGTTCAATGCATCATTTAACGCAGGAACAGTGTGCTCAAGGTTGATGATGTGAATTTTGTTACGCGCGCCAAAAATGTATTGACGCATTTTTGGGTTCCAGAAACGAGTTTGGTGACCAAAGTGTGCGCCTGCTTGAAGAAGGTCGCGCATGCTTACGTTGTAATCTGCCATTTTCTTTACCTTAAAGTTTGGGTTAGGCCTCCATATATCCGCATTCTCCACCTATTGCTAGGCACCCAGAGTAATGTGACGATATATGTGCGGATTTTGTATAACTACTTATCAATTTTTCGAACCACTTCTTATTTAGAAAATAGTCACGAAAAGCATTTGATAAAATAGGCGGCTATTTATACCATAGACGCTTGCGAATTACCAAAAGTTTTTAGAGATCATGAACACGACTTATACAGCTCCTCGTCGATTAATCAAAACTCCCGATGAAATTGAAAAAATGCGCATCGCGGGGAAATTGGCGGCTGAAGTTTTAGACATGATTAAACCGCATATTAAAGCGGGAGTGAGTACTTTAGAACTCGATACAATCTGTCGCAATCATATTGAAAATGTACAAGATGCTATTCCTGCTTGTGTAGGTTATGGTGCAGCTCCAGGTCGACCTGCATTTCAACATTCAATTTGCACATCTGTTAACCATGTCGTTTGTCATGGTATTCCATCTGAAAATAAAATTTTAAAAAACGGCGATATTCTAAATATCGATGTCACAGTAATCAAAGATGGTTATCACGGCGATACCAATATGATGTATATCGTAGGTGGTGAGACGTCTATTTTGGCAAACCGTTTGTGTCAGGTTGCACAAGAAGCCATGTATCGTGGTATGGCGACTGTACGTGATGGTTCTTATTTAGGTGATATCGGACATGCTATTCAACAATATGTTGAGTCTGAGCGTTTTAGCGTAGTTCGAGAATATTGTGGTCATGGTATTGGAAATGTGTTCCATGATGAACCACAAGTTCTACACTATGGACAAAAAGGTACAGGAATGCGTTTAGAGGCTGGCATGACCTTTACTATTGAACCAATGGTGAACGCTGGCGTTTGGCAAACAAAATTATTAGGTGATAAATGGACTGTTGTCACAAAAGATCATAAATTGTCTGCTCAATACGAACACACCATCTTAGTGACTGAGACTGGAATTGAAGTATTGACAGCTCGCCCTGAAGAAGATCTTTCACGTTTTCAATAATTCATTTTTAAGGGTGGGTACTTAAGTACCCACCCTTTTTAGCGTAAAAATCACTCAATTTTAATCTAATTACTACAATTTTTTTCATAGTTATAATAATTATAAATTCTATCTATACAAATTCTGCATAAAAAAACGTTATGGTGAGCGCAAGAAAAATCCTTACAAACTTTAGGACATGGAGTCCCAAGATGATGAAGAAGTCATTTGCATGCCTGATTACAACAGGTTTATGTGCCCTTCCTACACTTACTTTTGCAGATTCACCATATTTTAGCCTCAAAGATGGAGATGGGTTTAAGCGCTTCTCTATTTCAGCTGGTCCCCTATATGTAAAACCAACGGGTAAAGGACAACCTATACGTGTAAATACCTCTGTTGCAGAGGGAACCAAAACCAAAGTTGGAGATGTCAAAGGCGATTCTGTATTAGACGCGATTGATGAATCACAACCAGAAGCTACAGCTAAAAAAGCTATATTAAAAGGCGTTCTTGATCTAGAAAGACATACACTCCTTAATTTGGGTAAAGAAGGTATTGTCTCTTATAAAGGTGATGATGGAGCACAGTACCTCAGAGCGAGCACTGCAGGTACAGCAGAAATCAATGGTTTATCTTCATGGGAAAATCAAGGTACAGGTCTTGAAGCCGATGATGTTCTAACCTTAGGGATCATGACAAGTTATCATTTTACAGATAATCTGTCGTTGGAAGTTAAAGCTGGTATCCCTCCTAAAGTAGATATTCAAGGTAAAGGAAAAATTTATGCACCTTTAACAGGGATCGCTACTCCAGAAGGATTAGGTGTAGTAGTTGGTGATCTTCCATTAAAGAAAGATATTTTCATTACGGACTTAGAAGCCCATAAAAAGACATCTTCCGCACGTGCTTGGACACCTGCATTCGAACTCCAATACCGCTTTGGAAAAACCGGTATAAATAAATTTAGACCATATGTTGGTTTAGGGCTCATGTATGCTTACTTCAGTGAACTAGAAATGAACCCAGACTTGGAAAAAGATCTTGTCAATGCTGGTCATATGATTGTCAATATTAAAGACGGTAAAGCTGGCGCAGCTCTAGACCAGAAAAAAAGCTCAGGAAATCCAAAAGTTAAGTTAGATGCTTCAGATACTTTTGCTCCTGTAGCAACGGTTGGTTTTACCTATGATTTTAATGAAAAATGGTACGCTGTAGGCTCTGTATCTTATGCTCACTTAAGTACTGATGCTACTATTACTGTGAATGATTCAAAATATGGGGAATTAATTAAAGCCAAAGCAGATATCGAAATTAATCCTATTTTAGGTTATGCAGGTATCGGCTACCGTTTCTAATCTTTTCTTTTTATCAAAGCAGCTTCGGCTGCTTTTTTTCGATCGCTATGTTTTTAATCAAACTGTATAAAAATGATGCACCATTTAAAAACAACTCATTCAATATTGCCTTACAGTTGCTATCACATTTCCTGTTTTTAAAATTTAAGCAACTGCCCACTCGGAATCTATAACAATAGAATAATTAATTTTCGCGATTTAAATTAGAATTTTAAATTGTTCTTTTGGTTAAATATTTTTATTGGCACATCCCTTGCATACTTCATAACATACAGAATCAATGTCGATTCAAAAAAATTTGTTGACGGCCAACGATGTCCGTTCTGTTCGATGTGCTCTCGCAAATATTGCGAAGCAAAAATTAATAACGTTCAGTTCAGGAGAAGGCTATGTCTTCAAATATGAATTTAGATGCAAAAAAAGCGACTGAAATAAAATTATTCAGCTTTTCCACTCCTGCGATGCGCGCCTTCCATATGACATGGCTTGCATTTTTCGTGTGTTTCTTCGCATGGTTTGCATGTGCTCCATTAATGCCAGTTATTAAAGGGGAATTTAATTTAACCAAAGATCAGATTGCAAATATCAATATTGCGGCTGTTGCCATCACTATTCTGATTCGCCTAATCGTTGGTCCACTTTGCGATAAGTACGGACCTCGTAAAACATACACTGCATTATTAATCTTGGGGAGTATCCCAGTATTCGGTGTTGCAGCAGCAAATACCTATGAGTCGTTCCTTTTCTTCCGCCTTTTAATTGGTGCAATTGGTGCGAGCTTCGTTATTACTCAATACCATACCAGCGTTATGTTTGCGCCTAACGTTGTCGGTACAGCAAATGCAGCATCTGCGGGTTGGGGAAATGCAGGTGGTGGTGCAACACAAGCAATCATGCCGTTAATTCTCGGTGCAATTGTGATGTTTGGTGTAGAACAAGCAATGGGCTGGAGAATTGCACTGCTTGTACCTGGCATTATGATGGTGATTGTTGGTGTACTTTATTGGAAACTCACTCAAGACTGTCCACAAGGTGATTTCAAAGAATTACGTGCGAACGGTGTCGAAGTTGGTAGCGGTAAAAAAGGTGGAATGGCGATTTTAATGCAGGCAGCACGTAACTACCGCGTTTGGATCCTATTTGTCTCTTATGCAGCATGTTTCGGTATCGAAATCTTCATTCATAACATTGCAGCAATGTACTACGTTGACCACTTCAACATGGGTTTAAAAGAAGCAGGTTTAACTGCGGGTATCTTTGGTCTTCTCGCACTATTCGCTCGCGCACTTGGTGGTATCGTATCGGATAAAGTGGCACTTACTAAAGGATTAGATGGTCGTACAAAAGTTTTATTCATCCTGATTTTACTTGAAGGCTTATTCCTCATTTTATTCTCTCAAATGAATACAATTGGTTTGGCAATCATCACGATGACTGTGTTTGCATTATTTACACACATGTCATGCGGTGCGACATATGCCTTAGTACCATTTATTGATCGTAATGCACTTGGTGGCGTAGCAGGTATTATTGGTGCAGGCGGAAATGTGGGTGCAGTCGCAGCAGGTTTCTTATTAAAAGGCTTACTTGATGTTCAAACTTGTTTGATGATTTTGGGATGCCTTGTGACTGTAGCTGCATTCACTGTCGTTCTCATTCGCTTCTCAGTTGAACACAAAGACAAAGAAAAAGAATTATATGAACAAGCTTTGCTTGAGCGTAATTTAACAACCTAAATGCATACTTTTAGAGGATGAGGCTTTCTCATCCTCCCTCTCTCCAAATTCAAATACTTTATTAAGGATACTGCGATGAATAAATTTTCGTATTCATTAATCACGCTTGCATGTTTATCTACCCTTACTTCAGCATCAGATAATTTTTTCTCTCAAACAAAACTTAGCTTAGATACTCGCTTACGTTATGAGCTTGTTGATCAAGATAATACTCTCAAAAATGCTGATGCATGGACATTACGTATTCGTCCTGCGATCCAAACGGGTTCATGGTATGGTCTAAGTGCATTCGTTCAAGGTGAAGGTACAGTCGAGATTAATGATGAATTTAATAGCACTCGAAATAGTCAAACTCAATACAGCACTGTTCCTGATGCTGAAAACTTGCAACTCAATCAAGCCTATTTAAAATATGTTTACAACCCTAATTTTGATTTAACCGTAGGTCGTCAAACAATTAACTTAGATAATCAACGTTTTGTAGGTGCAGTTGCTTGGAGACAGAATGACCAAACCTTTGACGCTGTAAGTTTGAACTATAAACCTTGCAAAGAATTTGGATTATTTTATTCATATATTGATCAAGTCAATACCATTTTTGGTAGTGAAGAACCTGAGCCTAAGTTCATTCAAGCCCAAGCGAGTAAACAAGAAAGTAAAATTCATTTGATTCAAGCCAAAATGAATTACAATCCTCTTTTAAATGCTGTGGTTTATGGTTATTTGATGGACTTTGAAGATCTTGCTGCATGGTCAAATCAAACCTATGGTTTGAGAGTGACAGGTAAGAAAAATGACTTCAAATATTCAGCAGAATATGCAAATCAAACAGAATATGCAGACCAACCAACCGATTATGATGCTGACTACTATGCTCTTGAGCTGGGTTACAATATATCGAGTCAATCAACAATTATTGGGGACATTTCGATTGGTTATGAAGTTCTTGGTAGTGATGATGGAAAAATTGCATTCCAAACACCATTAGCAACCAAACATAAATTTAATGGTTGGACGGATATGTTATTAACGACGCCTGCCAATGGTTTGAAAGACTTGTACATCACATCTAACTTTAATATTTTCAGCAAAGGGAAACTGGGTACGGAATTGCATCAATATCGAAGCGAGGAAAAGAATATAGATTATGGTCAAGAATATTCAATTTCTTATAGCCATACCCTACCAATCAAAGGTTTATCTGCTCTAGCAAAATATTCAGACTATCAAGCAAATGATTTTGGTGTTGATACACAAAAATTATGGTTACAGGTCGATTATAAATATTGATCAATAACTATTCACTTTAATCCAGTGGAATTGAATGCACTTAATCATTTCATTTGATTCACTTTATTAACCAAGGTGCAGAAATTGAAAAGGTTAAGTTGCGATGAAATGTCATCAAAGCATCAAAAAACTGTCATCAAAATATAAGAATTGACTGGTTAAATGAAAAATAAAAAAGCTTAAAAAACTAAAAAGCTTGCTGATTGACCTTCAGCAAGCTTTTTTCTTTGATTAACGTTTTGGTAATGGTATGTACTGTGACTGAGCATTTTGTTGAACTTTTCGCTCACCAACTTTCACTTGCAGCGTTTGTTGTTTTCCATCACGCTCAACGATCACATTAATGATGCTTTCAGGTGCTTGTAATGCTACATAATTAATTAAGTGAGATGCAGATGTAATCTGCTCATTATTCACTTGAATAATTTTATCATTACGCTTCACCCCTGCTTCATCCGCAGGTCCACCACGTAAAACATCGGCAACAACAACACCTACAGATTTGGCTGCTAATACATCTTGCTCAACAGTGTTCGGAATTAAGCTAATACCTAACCAACCACGCACAACACGTCCATCTTTCAAAATTGAATTTAGAACTTGTTGGCATACATTTGCAGGAATCGCAAAACCAATTCCAAGTGATCCACCTGATTGCGAGAAAATAGCGGTATTTACACCGATTAAATTACCAGCAACATCAATTAATGCACCGCCTGAGTTACCTGGGTTAATTGCAGCATCTGTTTGAATAAAGTCTTCGTAAGTATTAATACCAAGATCTGAACGACCAGTGGCAGAGATAATCCCTTGAGTCACGGTTTGCCCTACACCAAATGGATTGCCAATTGCGAGAACGACATCACCTACTTCATTACCACTCAATTTGAATGGCAATACAGGAAGCTTATCCAACTCAATCTTGATCACAGCTAGATCTGTATCAGGGTCAGTGCCAATCACTTTCGCTTCTGCACGACGACCATCATGCAAAGCAACCACAATATGTTCAGCCTGAGCGATTACATGATTATTCGTCAGAATATAACCGTCTGCACGAACGATTACCCCAGAACCTAAACTATTTTCATTCTGTGGTTGTTGTGGCATTTGATTACCAAAAAACTCACGAAATACAGGATCATTGAGCAATGGATGATTCAACTGTTTGACTTTTTGTGTAGTAAAAATATTGACTACAGCAGGTGCAGCAACTTTAACTGCAGCACTATATGAAACAACGCCACCAGCTCGCGTCGTATCAATCAGAGGTTCAACTTTTTCAGCAGGCATTTTTACACCATCAGCTGCAACTGTTGGTTTAGGTTGATGAAATCTCTGCCAAGCCAGAAAACTAAATATAACAAGAATGAGTAATACCCAAGGTAACCATGTAAATGCACGGCGCACGTCTATTATCCTCTAGGCGAAATTAGTTTATGAGTAAGTAAAATATTGATGAACTAGAAATTTCTATCATTGTAAAGTAAATACCTTAAAATCAATGCAAAAGTTAAAAAAGTTTTGTCTAGCTTTAGTTACATTTAAAAATATGTTTTTATTATTCACAATGAGAGTGTTAACAATCTGAGGATAAGCATGGCTAATTTGCATGAAATTGTGCAATGGTGTAATCAAACTTTAAAAACCAACGAATTTAAAGACTATGCTCCTAACGGCTTACAAATTGAAGGTCGAACTGAAGTTAATAAAATTCTTTGCGCTGTCACAGCATCTGAAGATGCAATTGATGCAGCAATTGAGCAAAATGCAGATGTTTTGCTCGTACATCATGGTTACTTTTGGAAAGGCGAACCATATCCAATCACAGGAATGCGCGGTAATCGAATTAAGAAATTAATCCAAAATAATATCTCTTTAGTGGCTTACCATTTACCTTTGGATTCACATCCCACGCTTGGTAATAATGCCGCAATTGCAGATTTAATTGGTTTAAACCATTTGGAAGCTTTGGATCCATTTGAAAAGCATCCAATTGGCAATATTGGCTACCTAGAAAGTCCATTAAGCCCTGAACAGTTCAAAGAAAAGTTAAAAAATATTTTTGATTTTAATATTCTCCATTTACCTTGCAGCAAAAACACTATTCACAAGGTAGGTTTTTGTACTGGAGGCGCTCAAGACTTCATTGCAAAAGCAGCTGAAGCCAATTGTGATGCATACATATCTGGTGAAGTCAGCGAACGCACTTTCTACGAAGCAAAAGAGCAAAACATCCATTATTTTGCATGTGGTCACCATGCAACAGAACGTTATGGCGTTCAACGTTTAGCTAAGGCAATCACAACACAATTTTCAGTAGATACAGATTATTTTGAGTTAAACAATCCGATTTAATTAAATTGAATAATCCGATTTCATTTATCGTTTTTAATTGAACCTTTATTGTATATCGTTCTTTAAAAGACTGCCCTATTGTGTTTGGAATCATTTACAATAGAGCCACTTAACGTAAAACCCAGCAATTGCAAGGATTGGAACATGACAACCATTACTTTACCTGCACTTCCATATGGCTATGATGATTTAGCTCCGCATATTACTCGCGAAACTTTAGAATACCATCACGATAAACATCACAATACTTATGTTGTTAACTTAAACAACTTAATCAAAGGCACAGACCTTGAAGGTAAATCTTTAGAAGAGATCATCAAAGCATCTGCTGGTGATGCTTCTAAAGCAGGAATTTTCAACAATGCTGCTCAAGTATGGAACCATACATTCTACTGGAACAGCATGAAGCCAAACGGTGGTGGTAAACCAACTGGCGCGATTGCTGCAAAAATCGAAGAAGCTTTTGGTAGCTATGAAAAATTTGCAGAAGAATTCACTGCTGCTGCAACAACTCAATTCGGTTCAGGTTGGGCTTGGTTAGTTGCTGATGAAGTTAACGGTAAATTATCAATTACTAAAACTTCAAACGCAGATACTCCACTTGCACACGGTCAAGTTGCAGTATTAACAATTGACGTATGGGAACATGCTTACTACATCGATTTCCGTAACTTACGTCCAAAATACATTGCTACTTTCTTAGAAAGCTTAGTGAACTGGGACTACGCTAACGCTAAATTAGCTGGTCAGCCAGCTGGTGTAGAGAAATAATTTTTTATTTCTTGCGTAAAAACTGCCCATCTCGGGCAGTTTTTTTATTTATCCAATCATAAAAGAATAATTATCAAGCAAACAATTCATTTTATTTACTATTCTTGTTGACGCATCTGAAATTCATCCCTAAAATGCGCATCAGATTCTCCAATAGCTCAGTCGGTAGAGCGACGGACTGTTAATCCGCAGGTCCCTGGTTCGAGCCCAGGTTGGAGAGCCATCTACTATTCTCCCATAGCTCAGTCGGTAGAGCGACGGACTGTTAATCCGCAGGTCCCTGGTTCGAGCCCAGGTGGGAGAGCCAAGATTCAAAAAAAAGCCTATATCATTGATGTAGGCTTTTTTATTTCCCCCAATTCTGTCAAATAAAATTAGTTTTCATTTCCTTATCGCTAAAATCTAGAAAATGATGATAAAAAATACAATTAAATCAATATTTAAATTTTTTAGCTTAAACTCACTTGACCTACATCTGCTTCATGCATAGAATGCCTACCTAGATTCTCCCATAGCTCAGTCGGTAGAGCGACGGACTGTTAATCCGCAGGTCCCTGGTTCGAGCCCAGGTGGGAGAGCCAAATTCTAAAAACCCGCTCACTTTGAGTGGGTTTTTTATTAACTATTTGATTTGAATATGCTGGACTTACTTCAAACTATTTTCCTAGTTATTGGATGCATAAGTAGTATTATTCTTCTTGTTAGCTTTGTTCCTTTTTTTCTACCTAAACAAAAATTCTTTCCTCGATCAGTCATTAGTTCATTTGAAACTCAAATGTTCCTTCGATTAAAACAAGCCTTCCCCCACTACCACGTTCTGACTCAAGTGGCTTTTAGTGCATTAATTACTAGTGATCATTATAAAATTCGAAGCAAATTTAATCGTAAAGTTACCGACTTCGTGCTACTCAATAAAGATATGAAAGTTGTTGTGATTATTGAATTAGATGATCCGAGTCATCTCGGAAAAGAGCAGGAAGACAAACAAAGAGATCAAATGTTACAAGAGGCAGGCTATGATGTCATTCGCTATACTGAAATTCCATCCATAAAACAATTACAGATGGATATTCGTTCTTAAAAACAATGGTATAAGCATTTATTCAGCATTCTTAGCTTGTTCAGCATTTTTTTGATCTTCAAACTTCTTTGCAATCTCAGCACGTTGTTGATCATATTTACGTTTTGTTTCTGCATCACTTCTTGCTGCAATAAAAGCCATACCAACAATAAATATTGGTATCAATAAACCCAAAGCCATTAAACCCCATGGGATTTGCTTTTTTTCAACTGAATTCTGACTCATAGTATTCAAAATGCGCTATCAAAATCGATGCAACAATATAACAAAAAAGAGCCTCACTGATGAGACTCTTTTTTGATTTACAAGTTCTACAATCTAATCACCATATCGTTGAATAATTAAGAACTCGCACCTGTACACTGCGGGTCTTTGCTTACATCAATTTTTGCAGGATCAATCACCACATTTGTCTTAGCAGGCATTTTCTCTTGAATAAAGTTATAAATGTCTAAGTTTTTACATACGATCGCTTGCGTATGTGTTGCATTAAGCACAGGTTTTAATTCCACCTCATCAGAACCTAATGCCTGTAAATTAGCTACCAATGCCTGAGTCACTGGGAAAGGAACGTTAGTGTCAGCTGTACCTTGTACAACTAAGACAGGCTTATCAATTCGCTTAGTTCCAGGCTGATTATCTACCAAAAACTTCTGAACGGTTGGATTGGTTTTAAAATTGTTTGTATCTAATCCAGGGTAATCCATCACTTTTTTATCTGGATTATCTGTCATAAATTTGATGATATCTGCTTTGAACTTCTCGATGAGATTTACACTTGGGTCACTTTCATTATCAAGACATAAACCATTTTCACCAGTTGTACCTTCAGCAAACTCTGCTAATGATTTAGCACGATCTTGGAAAATATCTCGATAATCAAATCTTGGTTCATATGCTTTGATACCAACACCCGTTAAAGCAGCGTATGCCAGTAGCGTTGCGTAAGAATCTACAGACACACGATTTACTAATGGAACATTATTGGCTACTTCTTCCTGCTCGATGTTTGCCAATGCAGCTGGAGCGACTTCAAGAATAATCTTACCTAAACTTGAAGCTGGTGCTCCAGCAACCGCCCCTTTATAAGATACATCAGCATTTGCATATTCAGCCGTACCAATAGAAGCTTGCCCACCTTGAGACTGCCCTACTGACATCCATGCACCATTTAATTGGGTGCCATAACGATCTTTAACCGCTTGCATCGCTGAGATAGCAGATTTTGCTTCACTTGCTAAATTAAGATAAGGATGGATACCAGCCGTTCCCAAACCCTCGTAATCAGGTGCAACCACCACATAACCAGCAGCAAGTAGGGTTTCAGCTAAAATTCTAAAACGCGGATTAAGCACATTATTACTAGGAGCACAGCTATCAGCGACTCCCACTGTTCCATGTTCCCATACCACTACACGATAACCATCGCTTGGTGCAGCAACCTTAGGAAACATAACCATCGCAGTCGCTTTTGCTGTTTTACCCTGAACATTAGTCATGTTATAGGTCATAACTTTGATCGATGCTGCAAAAGTCAAATTATCTTTTGAATAGCTACTTTCTGAAATATATGTTTTATCTTTATTGCTGCTTGAATAACCATCATTACTGTCATTACACGCAAATAGAAATAAAGCAGAGATTGAAAAGCTAATTGCTAATCCAATTTTAGACCGTTTCATAAAATTTTCTTTTAGTCTTGTTTTTGTGTGCACGAAACTACATGCGACTTTATTAAGGCATAAAAAAAGTGTTCTGCATAGAACACTTTTCAACTAATTGGTCATTTTAAACCACTAATTGTAAAAAGATTCCTAGAAAAATTATCATTCCAACCCATCTATTGTGACGAAATGCCCAAAAACAAAGTTGCGGATCCCTATCTAGAGTCTTAAATGTTTGATAAATAAAATCTCCAGCAACAACAATCAATCCAGCTATTCCAAAAGGTACAAGCAGACTTTCGATATACAATGCAATGCCGATCAATACCAAACTCACAAGCTGCAAAACACCAATAATTTGTATATCGTAGCGACCAAATAAAATAGCCGTCGATTTGACCCCAATTTTTAAATCATATTCACGATCTGTGATCGCGTACTGGGTGTCATATGCTACAGTCCATGCCAAATTGCCAAAATAAAGCAACCAACAAGTCAAATCTGGGGTCTGCCCAACAGCGGCATATGCCATTGGAATTGACCAAGAAAATGCAGCACCGAGAAAAACTTGTGGTAGATGCGTATAACGTTTCATAAATGGATATATGAACGCTAACAATAGCGCTCCAAATGACCAATAAAATGCTTCTATAGGCAAGAACAACAACAAACTTGCACTAAGCACTACCAAGGCTAAAAAAACAAATACTGCTTCCTTTGCTTTGATCACACCTGTGGCTAAAGGACGATTTTTCGTTCGTTCTACATGTGCATCTACTTTACGATCAGCAAAATCATTAATTGCACAACCCGCAGCACGCATAAATAAGCATCCCAAAGCCATGATTAGTAATATCTTAAGATCAGGTATACCCTTAGATGCAATCCATAACGCCCACATGGTTGGCCAAAAAACCAATTCCGTACCAATCGGCTTATCAAATCTACATAGATAATAATAGGCTTCTAAACGTTGTCGCCATGTTATATGTTGCACTGTTTCCATGAGTAATCCTGAGAGTCAATGCTGTCGAATAAACTGTTCAAAAGCAGGCAAAAAAGTTTCCTGCACAATAAATTTACACCCATGCCATGTATAACAACTTTGTCTAGTCCAGCCGTCATCAAGTTGAATAACACGTCGTTCACACTGAGGATCAGTTCTTTGAAATAAGAACCAACCGATTGGCTTATTGCGTATATATTTAAATATTCTTGCTTTTTTTTGTAGACTAAGAATCGGGAAAATACTTTTTGCCTTCACCCAAGGCTCTCGCTCGCTACCATATAAATGAGTTTCACGTACCCAAGCAACATGATGGTAAGGCATTAACATCCATTTACTGTCAGCAAATGTTAAACGTTGATAATGCTCTCTAATCCGCTCAACATGGAAATCACCACGAGCAAGATCAGTAAGTTGTTGAGTTAATGAACCTGATGCGTACAACCATTTTTTTAATTCTTTAGGAATCTGCTTTGAATTTATTGTGTTTGGTCGTAAATTTCGCATGCTTGGCTCACTAAAAACATCGCATCTAGTTTACATGAATTTTTTAATAAAAAGCGTATGACTTTCAATTGAATCAAAGCATAAAAAAAGCTCGCCGAAGCGAGCTTTTTTATTTGGGATGTATTACAAGCTGTAGTACATATCAAATTCAACTGGGTGAGTAGTCGTGTTAAGACGACGTACATCTTCAGTTTTAAGTTCGATGTAAGCATCTAACATTTCTTTAGTGAATACACCGCCTTTTAATAAGAACTCGTGATCCGCTTTAAGAGCATCAATCGCCATTTCTAAGTTGTGAGCAACTGTTGGGATTTTTGCTTCTTCTTCAGGAGGAAGATCGTATAAGTTTTTGTCAGCTGCTTCACCTGGGTGGATCTTGTTCTGTATACCATCAAGACCAGCCATCAACAATGCAGCAAAACCTAAATACGGGTTCATCATTGGATCTGGGAAACGAGCTTCAATACGCTTGCCTTTAGGGCTAGAAACATATGGAATACGGATTGACGCAGAACGGTTACGCGCTGAATAAGCAAGCATAATTGGCGCTTCATAGTGAGGAACCAAACGCTTATAAGAGTTCGTAGATGGGTTAGTAATCGCATTTAATGCACGCGCGTGCTTGATTACACCACCGATGAAGAACAATGCCATTTCTGATAAACCAGCATATTCATCACCAGCAAACAAGTTCTTGCCATCTTTAGAGATAGACATATGAACGTGCATACCAGAACCGTTATCACCTACCATTGGCTTAGGCATGAAAGTCGCTGTTTTGCCATATTGGTGAGCAACGTTCCAAACTGCATATTTGAACTGTTGAACTTCGTCCGCTTTACGAACTAATGTATTGAAGCTCACACCAATTTCTAATTGGCAAGAAGCAACTTCGTGGTGATGTACTTCTACACGACCTGGACCCATGATGTCTTCAATACGTGCACACATTTCAGCACGCATGTCTTGATGTGAGTCAACTGGAGGAACTGGGAAGTAACCACCTTTCACACGTGGACGGTGACCAGAGTTACCAGCTTCGTAATCTTTACCAGTAGACCATGCAGCTTCTTCAGCGATTAGTGTATGGCGAGCGCCAGACATATCGATATCCCATTTAACTTCGTCGAAAACGAAGAATTCTGGTTCTGGACCAAAGAATGCTGTATCACCGATACCTGTAGATTTTAAATATTCTTCAGCACGACGAGCAATCGAACGTGGGTCACGCTCGTAACCTTGACCAGTAGATGGCTCAATAACGTCACAAGTCACAACAACAGTTGGCTCAGCAAAGAACGGGTCAAGAAAACCTGTTTCAGCATCTGGACGTAAGATCATGTCAGAAGCTTCAATGCCTTTCCAACCAGCGATTGAAGAACCATCGAACATTTTACCATCTTCAAATGTATCTTCATCAATCGTGTCAGCTGGGTAAGTTACGTGTTGCTCTTTACCCTTAGTATCAGTAAAGCGAAAATCGACCCATTTTGCGCCACTTTCTTTGATGAGTTGAAGGACCTTGTTCGCCATGCTCATTTGCTCCAATGAAATTTATATGCACTTGTTAAGTGCGTGTTAGTTGTTGGTGTACAATTAGCAATTATCATACCAACAATTTTAAAGCATACCTAAAACATTGAAATTCTTTGCAGAAAAAATGCTTTAAGCTCCATGTCCTATGTCTTCTATAATGTTTGCAATCGCAAATGCACCATATTCACACATTTCCATTTCAGCCCGTCCCCAAAAAAGACATAATGAACCAAAATAGTGCAGTATATGCAACAAAGAACTATTGTAGTGCTAAATTACGCCATCATTTATTAGCATAAATTGGCTTTTTATATCATTCTTTTGGAGTACATTCCAATCAATTCCACTGGACTTTCGATTCACCGACATGTTTTTTTATCAAACCTTTAAATTTTAAAATAATATTGATAATTATTTGTGTGTCAAAAGCTCATTTTGAACTGACGACTTACTCGACCAAATTAGAAATATTGAACATTGAGCTTCTGTTTTTGCTATGATTATTTACCCTAACGATCTTGAACATATTTTTATATATTCTTAGTAACGGATATTGAATTGTTTTGATCGGTCAATTGAATCCTAAAAGCACAATAAAGTGCATATTTTCAAAAGGTTATAATCATGCTTCTAATGATTGACAATTATGACAGTTTTACTTACAACATCGTTCAATACTTTGGCGAGTTGAATCAAGAAGTAAAAGTTGTTCGTAATGATCAAGTGACATTAGAGGAAATCGAACGATGGCAGCCTAAATACCTAGTGATTGGCCCTGGTCCTTGTTCACCGACTGAAGCTGGGATTTCAATACCTGCGATCAATCATTTTGCTGGAAAAATTCCATTACTAGGCGTTTGTTTAGGGCATCAAGCGATTGGACAAGCTTTTGGTGGCAATATTATCCGTGCTAAAACAGTCATGCATGGTCGTTTATCTGATATGCACCATAGTGATAAAGGAATTTTTAGTAATTTACCCTCTCCTTTTGCTGCTACTCGCTACCACTCTCTAGTGATTGAACAAGAAACACTGCCTGATTGCTTAGAAGTTACCTGCTGGACTAATCAACCAGATGGCACGATTGAAGAAATTATGGGTGTGAAGCATAAAACCTTACCTGTTGAAGGCGTCCAATTCCATCCTGAATCAATTTTAAGCGAACATGGGCATCAGATTTTTAAAAACTTCTTGGATATTTATGCATAATCGCAAGAATTAACAAATTCTCATTCTTTAAACAGCCTATTTTATGAATAGGCTGTTTTTATTTTGAACATATAAAATCAATATAGAACTTATACACACTGGTTAAATTTTCAGCATTAAAATCAAACAAGAAACATTTATTTAGAACAATTCATTCTTTTTCAATAATTAATCAACTTTTCATTCATTTTCAAAAGAAAATTAAAACATAGGTTTCTGACAATTTAGACTCCTTTTTAATTTTTTAGATTAACTATAGTCATAGGAATGATTAAGCTTCAGGGGTAACTGGATGATAGAATCTGAATATTATTTTTTATTTATCTCCCCCTGAAATACCAATCAGGATAGCCTTATTGTGAATACCTTGGTTTTATTGAATATTATTGTATTTTTCTTGCTCATGGCAGGATTGTTTTTTACTTATCGGGCATATTGGAGCCTTGCAAAAAAAGTGCTCATCGGTATGGGTGTCGGTATCATTTATGGTCTAGTATTAAAAACGGTTTATGCAGACAGTTCTATTATTGCAGAGTCGGTGACGTGGTTTAATTTAGTTGGTAATGGTTATGTTCAACTGTTACAAATGGTGATCATGCCACTTATTTTTATCTCGATTTTAAGTGCAGTTGTTAAACTTCATCAAACGACTTCGCTCGGTAAAATCAGTAGTTTCGTTATCGGTATTTTATTGTTTACCACGGCGATTGCTGCTTTTGTCGGAATTAGTGTGACCAATTTATTTGGTTTAACTGCCGAGGGCTTAGTTCAAGGCACTCAAGAAACAGCCCGACTTGCTGCAATTCAAACTGATTATATCGGTCAAGTCACCAACCTTGATATTCCCAAGTTATTACTTTCGCTACTTCCGCAAAATCCTTTTGCTGATCTGACTGGAGTTCGTCCAACCGCAATTATTAGTGTTGTAATTTTCTCTGCTTTTTTAGGGGTTGCAGCACTTAAGCTGATGGATAAAGATCCAATCAATGGTGAGAGAATTAGAAATGGAATTGAAGCTCTACAAGCATTAATCATTAGCTTAGTTCGTTTGGTCATGCAATTTACACCGTATGGTGTATTCGCATTAATGGCAAAAATGGTTGCTACGGCAAATGTTGCTGATATCGTGAAACTAGGTGAATTTCTTGTCGCGTCCTATCTGGGTCTTACGATTATGTTCATCGTCCATGCGTTGATTTTGCTTTTTGTCCGTGTCAATCCCATCGAGTTTTTCAAAAAGGTTTTTCCTGTTTTAACATTTGCTTTTACCAGCCGATCCAGTGCTGCAAGTATTCCTCTGAATATTGAAGCTCAAACAAAACAACTGGGCGTACCAGAAGGTATTGCTAGTTTTTCAGCTTCTTTCGGAGCGACCATTGGTCAAAATGGATGTGCGGGACTATATCCTGCAATGCTTGCAGTCATGGTGGCACCAACGGTTGGTATTAACCCTTTAGACCCTTTATGGATTGCTCAACTTATCGTAATTGTAACTTTAAGCTCGATTGGGGTTGCTGGTGTCGGTGGTGGAGCAACCTTCGCAGCTTTAATCGTATTACCAGCTATGGGTTTACCCGTAACATTAGTCGCTTTACTTATCTCAATTGAGCCATTAATTGATATGGGACGCACTGCGCTAAACGTAAATGGATCTATGACAGCTGGTGTAGCAACAAGTCAACTACTCGGTGTTAGAGATACCGTGACTAAGGATTAAGATTTGTCAGGTCATAAAAGCCAATCATGCTATTTGTGATTGGCTTTTTTAGTACAAATTTTTTTAATTCAATCATTTCTATCAGAGAATTTTAACCTCTTCTCCAACTCTGATAATACCTTCTCCACGATGTAATGCATTTTGCCCCATCATGACTTTATTACCTTGTTTTCGATAAGCCAACATCGCCTGCATGACTTCAGGTTGCTTTTGACTAGTATTAAGATCAATCGTTGGAATGACACAGCGTGAGCATGGTTTAACTAGATCAAATACAATTTCACCAATTTGTATCTGCTGCCATGTGTCTTCTGTAAAAGCCTCACAACCAGAGATGACAATATTCGGTCTAAAACGTCGTACATCCAATGAATATCCAACTTTTTCGGAAAGAAATTGGACAGATGCTTCACTTAAAATCAAAAAGGGAAAACCATCTGCAAAACCTACACGATCTCCAAATTGTGCGTATTCAAGATCGACTTGGCGAATCGTTTCCTGTGGCATATAAACCAACTGTACTTTTTTGCCTAATTTATCACTGATCCAATCATTCACGGGATGATCAATACGATTTCCTTTTACCTGATCTTGCCAAACAGTTACAAGGCGTTCGTCTTTATGCCCCTGAGCCTCAATTAAACTGAGTTCCATATGTTCAGAGTGATAATAAAAGCGAATGATTTCTGATGAAATAGCAACTCCTATTTGTCCCATTTCAGCAATTTGTCGCTGAGTCACAAAACGACCATCGCAATCAACTAGCATCCATCTACGATCCCACTTTGGTCCAAAACTATCAATTTCCATTTCAGATAGTTGATTTCCTCTACAAGATTTCACTGGATAATTTAAAAGTTGACTGACGTACATATCGATATTCTCATCAAGACAGTAATTTATAAATTCAATTTTTATCAACCAAGTATAATAGTGGAAAATTATAGCAATATGTCTATATTTAGAGCACATCAGCTTTTTATTCAAAGCATATAAAATCCACTTTATTTTCTGATAACATAACTCTCTAGCTTTTAGCTCAAGTATTACTCTTTCGTCATACCGAACCAATTGCGACCAAATCAGGTTATTTTCAAATTTTAATCAATCCTAATACTGTAACTCATGACTATGAATATCCAACAGGCACTGAATCACATTACTAAAAATATTCATCTTACCCAACCTCAAATGGAAGATGTAATGCGCAGTATCATGCAAGGTGAAGCAACTGATGCACAAATTGGCGCATTGATGATGGGCTTGCGTATGAAGGGTGAAAGTATTGATGAAATAACTGCGGCTGCGCGTATCATGCGTGAGTTTGCGATTAAAATTGATGTCAGTGATATTCCACATTTGGTTGATATTGTTGGTACAGGTGGCGATGGTCAAAATTTATTTAACGTCTCTACAGCATCTAGTTTTGTAATTGCTGCCGCTGGTGCAACCATTGCGAAACATGGCAATCGTGGTGTATCGAGTAAATCTGGTTCCTCTGATGTACTTGAACAGATGGGTATCCAACTTGATTTGGATATGCAGCAAACTGAACGTTGCATCCGTGAAATTGGTGTAGGTTTTCTATTTGCGCCAAATCATCATAAAGCAATGCGTTATGCGGTTGCTCCACGTCGTGAGCTAGGTATTCGCAGTATTTTTAATTTACTCGGCCCTCTTACCAATCCGGCTGGTGTCAATCGTTTCGTCATAGGTGTGTTCTCAGATGAACTTTGCCGACCAATCGCAGAGGTTTTAAAACAACTCGGTGCTGTGCACGTAATGGTTGTACATTCTAAAGATGGTTTAGATGAAATCAGTCTTGCTGCGCCAACTACTGTGGCTGAACTTAAAGATGGTGAAATCACTGAATGGACACTTACACCTGATGAAGTAGGTATCCCATCGCAAACCCTTACAGGTTTAGTGGTGAATAGCTCAGAAGAAAGTTTAAAGTTGATCAAGGATGCTTTGAGTCGAGATAAGTCTGAAATTGGTGAAAAAGCAGCAAATATGATTGCTTTGAACGCTGGTGCTGGTATTTACGTGGCTGGCATGACTAAAACATATAAACAAGCAGTTGAACTCGCTCAAGATATTCTTTATGGCGGTCAAGCCTTGGAAAAAATGAGTATCTTGGCTGAATTTACTAAAACATTGAAACAATATCAGGCTGACTAAGGACTTCTCATGATCGATATTCAAAATACCATTTTAGGTAAAATTGTTGACCGCAAACATGAGGAGCTTACTGCACGTTTAAAACAACGTAGTTTGCATGATGTAGAACAGTGGGCAAAAGAAGCAACACCTGTTCGTGGTTTTGCGAATGCTTTACAACACAAACGTCCCGCTGTTATCGCTGAAATCAAGAAGGCATCACCTTCCAAGGGCGTGATTCGTGCAGATTTTAATCCCGCTGAAATTGCACAGCAATATGAACAAGCAGGTGCAGCCTGTCTCTCTGTTTTAACAGATGTAGACTTTTTCCAAGGTGCTGATGAGAATATTGCAATTGCGCGTCAGCATTGTTCCCTACCAGCATTACGTAAAGATTTCTTGATTGATCCTTATAATGTTGTTGAAGCACGTGCCTTACATGCCGATTGTATTTTGTTAATCGTGGCATGTTTATCTGATCAACAACTTGAAGAAATGTCGAAGACCGCATTTGAACATCAGCTTGATATTCTGGTCGAAGTACATGATGAACATGAGTTAGAGCGTGCATTAAAACTCTCTGAACAATGCATTTTAGGTGTGAATAATCGCAACCTTAAAACCTTTGATGTAGATTTGAATACTTCTATCCGTTTGAAGAAGTTGTTACCTGCTTCTCGTGTGTTAGTCACTGAAAGTGGTATCGCCACTCCTGCTGATGTCCAAATGATGCAGGAAAATGATATTCATACTTTCCTAGTTGGTGAGAGCTTTATGAAACAGCCTAAACCAGATCAAGCATTTGCAGCATTGTTTGGAAAGCCTGAGCAAATTTAAATTTATAGCTCAATGCAAAGCCCAATTCTTATGATTGGGCTTTTTTCATATCTCAATCTTATTTTGAAAAGAATAATCATTTAAATTTTATAATAAAGAACCATTCATATTTTTAGGAATAAACATTGAATATTGAGTTTTGTCATCTAAGTAATATTGAAATCGCTGACATTATTTCGTTACTAACTAATGACCGAGTGCTCAAACATATGCCTTTGGCTAAAGATAGCCTATTTGATGAAAAATAATGTCTCACTTGGGTTAAGGGAAAAAAAACAATAGCAAGACCATGGTTATGGTCCTTGGGCATTTCTAGTCGACAATAAATTTGCAGGTTGAGGTGGCTTACAATATGAAGATGGAGATGCTGATTTAGCACTAGTGTTACATCCTCAATACTGGGGATTCAGCAAGAAAATCTTTAATGAAATTATAAGAAGAGCATTTAATGAAATGTGGATGGAATCAATCACGATCTTATTCCCCCCCTTACAAGAAATAAATTTAAAGGGGTTTATTTATTAGGATTTGAGCTGGAAAGTGAAATTATGCTTAGTGATGAACTTTTTATAAAATATAGGCTATATAAACCATCAATATGAAATAAGATGATTTAGATAATCAATCATTGTTTTTAGAATAGACCACTACCAAGCTTTCATTGATCAAAAAAATTATGTGAATCTGATTCAGTTCAAATCAACACGGTTTCAGACTATAATTTTCCATCCCTCTCGTATCTTACATATTTTCTTAAAATTATGAGTAAAAATGATTCTTCGCTTTCTAAAGATCAGTTTAATTTACTGAAAGCTTTTAAAAAGCAAATCTCAAATCCTCAATCCAGCAATCTTGTTAAACAAGCAGAGATGAAAAAATCTCAAGCTGTTGAAGAAGAAATGGAAGATACTGAGCTTTTTAAAAAAGCCTTAACAGGCGTAAAGCCAATTGATAATGGTAACATTGCACAAATCAAACCAAAACGCGTAAAAAAAATTGACGCGCAAACCCTTGCAAAACGTGCAGCAGCTGAAGGTAGCGCCGAACAGGAACTCACTGAGATTTCAGATACTCAAGCGATTTTAAATCCTGTGGCAAGCCAAGCTGCATTAAGCTATCGAATTGCAACTTTACAGCACAAAGTATTCGAAGACTTAAAAGCAGGTAAAATTCGTTGGTTTGAAGCTGTAGATTTACATGGTTGTACTGTCGAGCAAGCACGTGCCGCAGTTTTACAAATCATTCAGATGGCTAAAGACGAAAATCAAAATGTCATCAAAATTGTTCATGGTAAAGGTCCAGAAGCGATTTTAAAAACCTATGTAAATGGCTGGCTTAGACAACATCGTGATGTACTTGCCTTTGTCAGTGCACCTGAAAATCAAGGTGGTACGGGTGCTGTTCTCGTGCTACTAAAACGTGCAGAAAAGAATCCAAAGTACAAACAATAATCGGCATTTGACTCAAAATTAAGTTTTTGAATCGTTTTCTGATACAATTCCCGTTTTGTTCAACCCACCTAAGTGAACATTGTTATGTCTATGCAGCAATCGTACGCAAATATCTTAACTGCCGTTGGCGAAGATTTGAATCGTCCTGGCCTCAAAGATACGCCTATGCGTGCGGCTAAAGCTTTTTCTTTTTTAACTTCTGGTTATAGTAAAACACTTGAAGAAGTTACAAATAGTGCGGTTTTTCCATCCGATAACCATGAAATGGTATTGGTTAAAAATATTGAATTTTATTCACTTTGTGAACATCACCTACTCCCTTTTTACGGTCGTGTCCACATTGCATATTTGCCTGAAGGTCAGGTTTTAGGTTTATCTAAGTTTGCACGTATTACAGAAATGTTTGCGCGCCGTTTGCAAATTCAAGAAAACTTAACACAACAAATTGCTGAAGCTGTTGCCGAGGTGACACAAGCACGTGGTGTGGCTGTAGTGATCGATTCTGCACATATGTGTATGATGATGCGCGGTGTTGGTAAGCAAGAATCTACCACTCGTACTGTTTCTTTTGTGGGTGATTTTAAAACGGACAAAGATGCACGTCGTGAGTTTTTAAGCGCTGTCCCTGAGAGTTATTAATCAGAGCATTGTCATGACTTCAATCCAATTAGCAGGCTTTGGTGAGTTAATTCAATCTGAAGCCAGCATTGATTATCCTCGGCCTGACCGTTTGGTTAAGGGCAATCCACAACGTCTTACCTATGACTTATATACACACCCACATATGGGATGTGGAATTTGGCAATGTGAAGTGGGTGCTTGGAACATTCAGTTTGCCGATAATAAACAAGAGTTCTTTCAAGTCATTGAGGGCGTTGTTCGTATTCATGATGTCAAAACAGATTCATATATTGAAGTTTCTGCGGGTCAAGCAGGTATTATCCCACCTGCATTTGTGGGTACATTTGAAGTGATTGAAACTGTAAAAAAATACTTTGTTATTGTTGAAGTTTGATAGATTTTTAATCTATCAAACTCTTTAAAATTTAATATTAGAAGAACCAAACATAGCCCAACCCAACTTTACTCCAGTCTTTATGATCTTGCTGTTCGAAGTTCCAATTCAACCTTAAAGCATTATTTGAATTTAAACTATATTGGAGTTGAGAACCTACTCTTAGATTCCACTGACTTTGATCTTCCCAATACGGCAATTCAATTTGCACAACACTATTAATCGTATCCGTCCAGATATTCATACACCCAACTGTTGGTCCTACACCAACTCGCCAACCTTTATCCAGCGAACGACCACCTTGAAAATGACTTTGCATTTGGGCATAACACAAATGTCGACGATCATAATCAGCTAAGCTGTAGCCGACCTGCATATTTAGGTTCATAACACCATGCTGCTGATCATCACTAAAATTTCCTTGATCTAGAGCTTCTTGTTTCCAACCTAAATTAAATCCCCAAGTAATGGGTGATTTAAATGGCTGAATAGGATTATAGGAATTCACGGTCAATAAATCTAAATGTTCGAGCTTGAGTTGATCATCACGATATTGAATATTGCCGTCTAAAAACAATAATTGAGTACCTAAACGATAACCACCTTGAGGATCAATCAGATCATGGTAAGCTTGACGATGTCCTAACTCGATAAACTTCTTTCCTTGTAGTTCACCGACATTTACAGATAGATTTCGCGCATGGTGTCCTTCAACAGGTTGCTTTTTAGGACGCTCAAGCTCTTGACGTTGCTTTTCAACATCAATTTGGCTTCTCTCGGCAAGTAGTTGTCTTAGCTTCGGCTGTGCAAAGTCTGCATCAACCTGACGACTGATATATTGCAGATACAAATCGTCATATGCCATTTCTAAGATTTTTGCTTGATCGTGTCGATTAAATTTCTCTAATAAAAGTTGAGCTTTTTCCACATCTTGAAATGCAATTTGATGGGCAACTTTAGCCAGTGGAGTACCATGTTGTTTTGCTTGTGATAGTAATTGAGTTTCCAAAGCTGGACGGTAGACCACCTCTTTGACTAAGTGTTGTTGATCAACCGCCTTTAACGTTTCAATCGGAATTGCAGCATAATTAAATTGTTTTTTTAAGTCTAAGTTCGGACGAACTAAATCAATTAATCCAAGCAAACGATATGCACAATTATCACTTACGAAATAATAAGGAAAACTCACATGTTGCATTTCCCAAATATGTTCGACTAAGAAACGAGTTTCTTCAGGGGTTAAATTTAACTCGTACTCCCACAAATCACGGCTTTCAAAGTCACCATACTCTTTTACTTTACGATAGTAAGGCATTAAAGAGTATTCACCAGGATACTGCCCTGTTAGACCTTTCCAAGCATATGACCAATTATCTTCACCACTGACTGTCGCTGCATAGTTTACTGCGTATGAAACTAAATTCAGTTGTTTCTGATCTTTAGGATCTAAACGTAGTAAGGTATGCCCAAACATCGAACTTGGATTCCCCATAAAGTCAGTTGCGTAAATCAACGTGGCTTTATAAGGTTTAATTTGATTAATCCATTGATCAAACTCAGGACACTTCACGATTGGAAGCTTTTCGGTATCAATATTGAGTTGTTGGATCAACCAACGACTACGAGCAGGAAGTTTACAACGAATCGATTGATTCTCAGCTGAATTAATAAATAAAGCTTTTACATCGGCTTCTAATTCATTTTTTAAATTATTTTTTCCATCTTTTGCATAAAAATATCCATCATAAGTAACCTCACTTTTTTGCGATTGGTCAGCATACATTAGGCGTTGCCATGTGATGTCTTGATGCAGTTGTTTCTGCTCAGCAATCTTCAAATAATTTTGTATATCGGTTTCAACTGAAGCATGTGCAAAATGGCACATTAAAGTAGTAATGGTGCAAGTTATTAATTTCATTCAGTCGCAAATTTTAAGATTATTAAGAATAAATTATCTATAAGAAAACCCTGCCATTAAGACAGGGTTTTATGTTCAAACGTATTAAACGTAAGCTTTGAGTACAGCGTCTTTCGCCATTACACTTTGTAAAGAATCTAAAACTTGAAGCGTATTTTTATTTTTGCTTGAGTAAATTTCAGCAAAATTTGCTTTAGAAACAGCAAAGAAACGCGCTTTATCTGTTGCTTTGATCTGCATAAGTTCAGCAAGTACGTTTAAGCTTTCACCTTGACCTACTGCCATATCACGCGCTAAAGATTCAGCATTTTCATTTGTAAATGTAACGACTTGAGCCGTAACAGTTCCACCTTGACGGCATCCTAAAGTACCGAAAGTAATACCTAATAACTGGTTAGTAAAAATACCATTTGTAGTCGCAGCAAGGATTTTAGGTGCAATACCTTTTTGTCCTGCCCAAATTTGTGTACCTGCACCACAACCAACATCATTGTCTGCCATAGCTACACTTGAACCAGCTGCTAACAAAGCTGCTAATGCAATTTTTTTTAACATAGGAAAGATCTCCAGTATCAATTATTTATTGGTATTTGTTATCACTATCGTGCTTAGCATTAAATCTATACGCACGTGAATTAAAATAACGAGGTTAGCTTTTTTTAGCAAATAAAATTTGAAATAAAGTTGAAATATTTATATAGAAGTTAATAATCACTTCATTTTAAACTTAACTCTTGAGCTAGTTTAACTGCCAAGTACCTTTTTTATCTCGTTTTCCTAAGATTTTTAATACCAAAACCAAACTTAAGAGTAATAATAAATACCAAGACCCCAATTTCCCCCATCCGACCATATGCCAAGCATCAACCTGGCTTGGATACAGCCAAATTTTATAAAATGTACTAATGTTTTCAGCAATCCAAATCAAAAACGCAAGTAAAAGTAAGATTGGAAGCATCGGCACTTTGAACCGTGAATCACTTAACTGAAAATATAATTTTGTTTTCCAGAAAATAATGATACTCCATGCAAATAGAACCAACCGATAATCTGGAATAAAAAACTTAGTCATAAAGTTTAAATAGGATAAAACTGCCAAACACAACATATTTGCAAATCTTGGCAAGTTCTCAAAAGAAACTTTATATAATCTCAATGAACGAGCAAAAAAACTACCTACAGCTGAATACATAAAACCCGCAAATAGAGGCACAGTTAATAGTTTGAATACTGCAGGTTGTGGATATTGCCAAGAAGCAATTGCTGGATGGGTTAGGAAAATTTCCATCCCCATCGCCATGATATGAAACAAAGCAATCACTTTTGCCTCTGCCCAAGATTCTAACTTTAAATAGATTAGGCAGACTTGAATGCTCAATGCATAAAACAATAGATAATCATAACGGAAGATACCATAATATTCTTGGCTTCCCATCGGTGCTGTTACTGCAAAAGCGATTAAAAGTAACAATCCAAATAAGGCAGCCGAAGCTGCCTTAGTTCCAAAATTTAAAGCTAATCCAATCAAATGCACGAAATGATCCTAATCAATTTAATCATGAAAAATTCGAAGGGATTAACCTAAATATTTCTGGCTGTATGCATGGACAGTATCTACAAAGATCTTCGGCTGAGCTGGATCAACCCATTGAGTAATACCATGACCAAGATTTGCAATATATCCTGTTTTTTCACCATTTTTATAAGCGTCATCGAGCATCGCTTTTACAGATTTTTCAATTGATGCTGCTGATCCATAAAGTACCGCTGGATCTAGATTTCCTTGTAATGCTGCACGACCATTTACAACTTCGCGTGCAGTATAAAGAGGTGTCGTCCAATCTAAGCCAAATGCATCTGCACCTGTAGTTAACATCGTCTCTAACCATTGTCCACCACCTTTGGTAAAGACAATAATCGGAATTCGGCGACCATCTTTTTCTCGTTGAAGCCCTGCAATAATCTTTGTCATATAATTCAATGAGAATTCCACATATTCTCGATGTGCAAGTGCTCCGCCCCAACTATCAAAGATTTGAATCGCTTGCGCACCTGCATCGATCTGTGCGTTCAAATAATCAATTACTGAATCTGCAAGATGATCAAGTAATGCATGTAACACTTCTGGTTGAGCGTACATCATATTTTTAGTGAAACGAAACTCTTTACTTGAGCCCCCTTCAACCATATAAGTTGCTAAAGTCCAAGGACTTCCAGAGAACCCAATTAAAGGGACCTGACCACCTAATGCAGATCGAATCGTGGACACAGCATTCATCACATAGGCTAAATCAGACTTTGAATTTAATTTCGGCAAGTTAGCAACATCTTGCTCTGTCCGTACTGTTTTATGAAACTTTGGGCCTTCACCTGTTTCAAAATACAGACCCAATCCAAGCGCATCTGGAACCGTCAAAATATCAGAAAATAAAATCGCAGCATCCAACTCATAGCGGCGCAACGGTTGCAAAGTAACTTCACAAGCAAATTCAGTGTTTTTACAAAGAGATAAGAAATCACCCGCTTGTGAACGAGTTGCTCTATATTCTGGTAAATAACGCCCTGCTTGACGCATCATCCACACTGGTGTGGTGTCTACAGGCTCACGTAGCAAAGCTCGTAAAAAACGATCATTTTTCAACGTTGTCATTACCAATCTCTAAATTTTTTCATGTGAAACGCATGATAACAAAGTTAACCCAATTTTTATAATTCCAAATCCATACAAAAATTCAGACTTCCTACATTATTTTTTTACTTAGACACAAAACTGCTACTGCAAGCTCACTGATTTTCTGTAATACTTGCAACATCTTATATCTCAATATGAATAATTCTTAAGGTTGAATTACATGTTCGTTCGCTCATTACTCGCTATGAGTTTAAGTTGTATTATTGCCAATGTTGCTTTTGCTGCCCCAACAACTGAGCAACCTTTAAATCCAAAAAAAATCTCGGCACCTGTTCAAGATCCGATTGATCCTTTAGCAGTAGAACGTTCAGCTGCTTCAAGCGTTGTTGCTCAACCAGCATCTAGTGTCGCTGATAATGCAGTTTCTGATCCTCAAGTAAACACAGGTGTTGCTTCAGCAGTTTCTTCAAAACTAGAAAATACTCCTGATACAACCAATACAACTCCAGCACCAAAAGTTACTTGGACTTTAGACAGTCTGAACAATTCAGAATGGTATGAAAATATTGGTAAGGGTCAATTTCCGGTATATGCGCGTGCTCATGTAATGCTAAACAATGCACATGCTTCACCTGGTGCAATTGATGGCTCAAATGGTAAAAACACTTTAAAAGCAATTGCATCTTTCCAACAGATGAATGGTTTAACACCGACAGGTGAACTTACCAAGGAAACTTGGGATGCATTAGTTGCGAAACAAACTAAACCAGCTTATGTAGAATACACAATTACAGAAGCAGATTTGAAAGGTCCATATGCCGAATCAATTCCTTCTGATTATGCTTTACAAGCAAAAATGAAAGGTTTGTATTACACACGTGTAACAGAAATGTTGGGTGAGAAGTTTCATATGGATGAAAACTTCTTGAAAAAGATCAACCCAACAGCAACTTTCAAAAAAGCTGGTGAAAAAATTATTGTTGCCAATGTGCGTAATGATTTACCAGAAGATATTCACTTGATCGTTGCACATAAAGGTGCTCGTCAGCTTTATCTTTTCAACAGTCGCAACCAAATGATTGCTTCATTTCCTGCGACAATTGGTAGTACTGACACGCCTTCTCCGACGGGTACGTATAAAGTAGTTGGCGTTGCAAAAAATCCTTGGTATAGCTATTCACCGTCTAACTTTGTTCAAGGTAATAACCTTAAACCTCTTTCTTTACCACCAGGTCCTAACGCGCCAGTGGGTAATATTTGGATTGGTTTAAGTAAAAAATCATTTGGTATTCATGGTACTCCAAGCCCTTCATTAATCTCTAAAACAGCTTCACATGGCTGTATTCGTTTAACGAACTGGGATGCAAATGATTTGGGTAACAAAGTTCGCTCAGGTGTGACTGTAAAATTCCTTGAATAATTCCAATCATTTCATAATTTTAAAAGCCGAATTTTATGATTCGGCTTTTTTTGATTCTATAATTATTCAACAACAGGTAGTGGCTGATAATAGATTTGATTTCGACCTAATTGTTTGGCTCTATAAAGTGCTTTATCAGCAGTATGAATCAATAATTCTTGGCTAATTTTAGGATTACCATTAAATACCGTAATTCCTAAGCTGATCGTGACATGATTTGAAACTAATGATTTTTCATGAGGAATCATTTGCCGATCAATTGCTTTATAAATATTCGTTGCGACGGCATAAGCACCTTGAGCCGATGTTTCAGGAAGCAATACAACAAATTCCTCCCCCCCATAGCGTGCAATAAAGTCCATGTGCCGAATTGAACTTTTAATGGTCTTCGCTATAGACGAAATAACCTGATCTCCCATTTGGTGACCATAAAAGTCATTATAATTTTTAAAATAATCAATATCGATAAACAGAACTGACATCGACTTATTTTCTTTACAAGCCATGTCATAGTAATAACTAAACATTTCCTCAAAAGTTCGTCGATTGGAAACCTTTGTTAATTCATCATGCTGGCTTAAATGTAAAAGTTCTGATGCTTGTAAACGGAGAATTCTCTCATTTATTTCCGAAATTTTAGTTTTTAAAAATAGTTTTCTTTCTTTTGAGGTCAACATGATGCTGATAGAAAAACCTAAGAGCAAGCTTCCTATAAACGTGCGCCCAAGCATCAAAAAATCACACGGTATATTAAAATAATAGAGGGATAATAAAATACATACTGCAGCCAGTGTTCCAATCCACAGCATATGATTGGGTTTTATTCCACTCAGAATGAAGCCTAACATATACAAAAATGCAATCAGTACCATTGCCTGATTCTGTAATACAACGTTAGACACACTCATCATCAATAAAGATGGAAAGAAAATTGTGCAAAAGCCAATAACGCAAGCAACTGGATAAAAAAGTCGGCTCAATTTTCTAAATCTAGAAAAAGTCCAAAATAAAAATAATGCTGCACCAACGATGAGTAAACTTAAAATGCTATAAACAAAATCAACAATAAAATGAGGACTGGAACGAATAACCAAATAGTTAGAAGGTAAGATTAATAAGACAAAAATCGTGTAAGTAATGACACCTTGTCCAAAAAACTGAATCGCATTAATACGTGTGCGATCAATGTTAAATTTCCAGAAATCTTCTTCTAGTTTTGCTGGTAAAGTTTTTTGTGTTTTTTGACCTTTATAGTGTCGAGCAACAAGCTGCTCTAGATCCTCTTTAGACCTCTGTAATTCATCAAGATCATATTGATTTTCCATCCTTTTTACTCTTCTTATGGTGATGTATTTTTGTGCTGGATAAAAATAACACAATTTCTCATTTTGTCATGCACTTTGCTTAACCACTTATCCGTAAATGTAGTTACCATTTTCACACTTTATGCATTATTATTTGTATTATTTTTAAGTTTGAAGTTCACCTTGAATACTATTACGCTTTTACAACCCGATGATTGGCATGCTCATTTACGTGATGGCTTAGCATTAAAACGCACAGTACCCGATTTGGCTAAACAATTCGCACGTGCGATTTGTATGCCGAACCTTGTTCCACCCGTCAAAACTGTAGAAGAAGCTGTAGCGTATCGTGAACGTATTCTTGCTCATGTACCTGAAGGCTTAAATTTTGATCCTCGCATGGTGCTTTATTTTACTGACTTTACATCGCCTGATGAAGTTAGAAAAATCAAAGAATCAGAATTTGTAAATGCAATCAAGCTTTACCCTGCTGGTGCAACGACAAACTCTGATAATGGCGTTAGTGATATTCGCAAAGTTTATGCTGTCATTGAACAACTTGAAGAACACCAAGTCCCTTTATTACTTCACGGTGAAGTAACTCATAACCATGTAGATATTTTCGATCGTGAAAAACGTTTCTTGGATGAAATTCTTTCTCCTTTATTGAAACAATTCCCTAAGCTCAAAGTCGTACTTGAACATATCACGACCAGTGATGCAGCAAATTTTGTTCTTGAACAAGATCGTAATGTAGCTGCAACAATTACACCTCAACATTTACTTTTTAATCGAAATGATATGTTGGTTGGTGGTGTGAAGCCTCATTTCTATTGCTTGCCGATTTTAAAACGTCAAACACACCAAACAACTTTATTAGAAGTGGCAACAAGCGGTAGTCCAAAATTCTTCTTAGGTACTGATAGTGCGCCACACGCTCAAAATGCCAAGGAAAATGCTTGTGGTTGTGCAGGCTGCTATAGTGCACCAAATGCGATTGAGCTTTACGCACAAGCATTTGATCAAGTTGGCAAGTTAGAGCGCTTGGAAGGTTTTGCAAGTATGTTCGGTGCTGATTTCTATGGCTTGCCAAGAAATACATCAACCATTACGTTGGTGAAAGAAGAAAATACCGTTGCAGAATCATTTGATTATCTTGATGGTCAAAAAATTATCCCACTTCATGCAGGTAAGACACTGCAATGGAGAAAAGTGTGACACACGAAGAAAACCAAGCTCCTGTCATTGGTCAACGTTTCCGTGGATTCTTACCTGTTGTAGTCGATGTTGAGACAGCAGGTTTTAACTCACAAACTGATGCTTTGCTTGAAATAGCATGTATCCCAATTGTCTATGATCAACAGGGACAATTTATACCTGGTCCTGCTTTTCATGCACACATTAATCCATTTGAAGGTGCTAATCTCGATCGTCGTTCTTTAGACTTTATTGGAATTGATCCTTTCAATCCTATGCGTGTTGCAATGGCTGAAGATGAACGCGGTGCTTTACGCCGTATTTTTAAATCATTGAATGAAGTCCGAAAAGCACAGCATTGCACACATGCTGTACTGGTTGGACACAATGCACACTTTGATTTAGGTTTTTTACAAGCTGCTATCGCACGTTCAGGAACTAAAAACCAAAATCCTTTTCATAGTTTTTCAGTTTTTGACACGGTCACGCTTAGCGCGGTGATGTTTGGACAAACTGTATTGGCAAGAGCATGTATTCAAGCTGGAATTGAGTTTGATGGTAAAGAAGCTCACTCTGCTTTATACGATACGCAAAAGACAGCAGAACTGTTTTGCTATATTTTGAACAAACTATCACCCCACCTTCTTGACAGTTTGGTGACAGAACCCTAATATACACCCACCTCAAGAAGTCCCTATCGTCTAGAGGCCTAGGACATCGCCCTTTCACGGCGGTAACCGGGGTTCGAATCCCCGTAGGGACGCCAAATTCAAAAAAGCCACTGCATCATTCAGACAGTGGCTTTTTTATTAGTTTTTTATACGTAGAGCTGCTAAAAAATAATTATTTTGAAAAATCTATTTTATTATCCTTAGCATATTTTCTACCCTATACTGAAAACTGATCAAAACTATAAATTTAAACCTAATATGCAAATCCGTTTATTCCACTTACAAAATTCACGTTCTCAACGCATCGTTTGGTTTTTAGAAGAATTAGGACTTCCCTACGAATTAGTCATCAACCATCATTCAGACTTAGATGAAAAGAAAAATTCACCGCATCAATTATCGAAATTTCCTGCCGTTGAAATAATAAATCAAGAACAAATTTTTATCTTAGCCGAAACTTCAGCGATTATTGATTACTTATCTTATCTATACCCTCAATTAGGGCAAAGTAAATTATTAGGATCGCAACTTCAAAGTTTTTATTATTGGAAAAATTATTGTGAAGCCACATTTATTCCAGATCTATTACTCAAACAAATTTTTCACCAGATTGTACAACGTACACCATTTCCTGTTCGCTTCGTTTCAAAGTTTTTAAAATATGGATTTGATCAAAGCTATTTAAATCCATCGTTACAGCAACAAATGACCATGATTGATAAGCATTTAAAAGATCATTTATGGTTTGCTGGGGATCAATTTACGGTTGCAGATATTTTGATGTGGTTTCCATTATTGGCTTGCTCGGCAAATGACCATCAATTTAAACATATACAGCGTTATTTAGCCCAAATAGAAAACAGACCCGCCTTTAAAAAATCTTTAATCAAAGGACAATGGTCTGCTTCTACGTTTCAGTCCTATTGGACGATTGCGTGGTAATTCAGTTATGCCGATTTACGCGAATTCACTCGACCTTTAACAACCGCTTTAATATTGCCTTTGGCATAATTCAAGAAAACAAGTAATGGTGATAATTTAGGATTTGGTTTTTTACCCTGACCAATTGCTTTGAATTGTGCCGCATACCAAATGATTTCCATAATTGCCATTTTATCAACAAAAGGAATGCCTGTTTTAATTTGGTTTACAGCATAACGCACATCATTACCTGCAATTAGGCTATCTGTTAAATCTGTTTCAACCGCTAATGGTCGTGCAATCCCGATAAAATCACAAGCACCACTTTCCAGTGCAGCATTCATACCTGCAACTGTACGGAAACCACCTGTCACCATTAACTTACATGTGACATGCTGACGAATCTTTTCAGCAAACTCTAAGAAATATGCTTCACGTGCAATAGTACTTGCTTTACGTGATTCTGCTTTTGCACCAGCCATTGCAGGTGCTTCATAAGTACCACCAGAAATCTCGATGATATCAATTCCTGCAGCATCGATTGCTTTAAATACTGCAATCACATCATCTTCAGTAATACCACCACGTTGGAAATCAGCTGAATTGAGTTTTACCGAAATAATAAAGTTTTCTGAAGTCGCAGCACGAACGGCTTTATAAATTTCAATTAAGAAACGCATACGGTTCTCAATTGAACCACCCCATTCATCAGTACGCTTATTGGTTAGTGGTGATAAAAATTGGCTAATCAAATAACCATGAGCACCATGTAACTGTACACCTTCAAATCCAGCCTTCTCACAGACTGCTGCAGCTGTAGCGAAACGTTGGATGATATCTAGAATTTCTTCATGTCGTAACTCACGTGGAGTACCAAACATCGTTGCTAACATCGGGCTAAAAGGTACAGCAGACGGTGCTACTGTTTCTTTGTTTAATCCTTTTGGACATTGACGACCCGGATGTGACAACTGAATTAATTGTACCATACCGTATTTTTTGCCTACCGCAGCCCATTGTTGCAACTTCGCCAAATCACGTTCAGTTTCGATCGCAACGACACCTGGCTCATTTTTAGCCGCAATATTAACCATTACATTTCCTGTAATTGCACAACCCAAGCCACCTTTAGCCCAAGCTTCATACAATCTAATATGTAAATCATTCGGCTGACCTTCGTGATTAGCTAAAGCTTCACTCATAGCACCTTTGATAATACGATTTTTGAATGTTGTGTTGCGAATTTGGATACTGTCTGCAATCTGACTCATGGTCATCCTCTGCTACAAATTAGAGTAATTGCTCTAATTTAATCTGATTATTGTTGATGTCAAGATATCTTCCGATAAGTTGACAATAACATATGTCAGTTTAATTACAATGCTATATACAAATCGCCTCAATCAATAATTTTGTGTATTCATTTTGAGGATCACGAAATAAATCTTGTGAAGCTTGATATTCCAAAGCTTTACCTTCATGCATTACCAAAACATTTTGGCAGAGGGATTTTATGACTTGTAAGTCATGACTGATCACTAAATAGCTGATCTGCTCTTGGTGTTGCAACCGTCGCAGAAGCAAAATAATTGCTTGTTGTGTAATGCGGTCAAGAGCTGATGTAGGTTCATCTAAGATCAACAACTTTGGTTTCAAAACCAAGGCTCTAGCCAGAGCGACTCGTTGCCTTTGCCCACCAGAAAGCTCATGTGGGTATTTAAATTTTTCAGAAGGAGTTAATTCAACTTTTATTAACACCTCATCGATCATATTTTCGATCAGGTTTGATTTTACTGCACTCAGTTCAAGCCCTTCTGCGATAATTTGAAAAACTGATAATCGAGGATTCAAACTGCTTAGAGGATCTTGAAAGACAATTTGAAATTGCTGACGCAAAGGTCTTAACTGTTTTTGATTTAGTTGATTGAAATTCTGAGTCTCGAAATTTATTTCTCCCTCACTAGGAATAAGTCGAGCAATTGCTAGTGCTAGCGATGTTTTACCTGAGGCACTTTGCCCCACAATACCTAAAGCCTCACCTGACATTAATAAGAAACTAATATTACTAACAGCTGTTTTATATTGTTTTATTTGATTAAATAATCCTTTTCTAATCGGATAACGTACTGACAGATTTTGAATTTCAAGCAACGTTTTTCCACTATTTTGTTCTAGTGCAATCCCAAAATCATGGTGCAACAGGCTTTTGGTATATTCGTTTTTGGGATGTTGAAAAATTTCATTTATATCACCCTGCTGTTCAATTCGTCCTTGATTAACAACTAAAACTTCATCTGCATATTGTTTAACAACACTTAAATCATGACTAATTAAGAGAATTGCCATTTTATGATGGTGTTGTAATTGTTTGAGCAAATCAAGAATTTGTCTTTGTAAAACAACATCCAAAGCTGTAGTCGGTTCATCAGCGATTAAAATTTCAGGTTCCAATGCCAATGCCATAGCAATCATGACTCTCTGCCGTTGACCACCAGAAAGCTCGTGTGGAAATCGTTTCAAGAGATGAGTTGCATCTTCTAAACCGACTTCATTTAATAAGTCGAGGGTCTTTTCTTTGACTTTAGATTTAGAGAATCCTTGCAACAACAAATTCTCTCCAACGATTTTTTCGACACGATGTAATGGATTAAGTGCTGTCATCGGTTCCTGAAAAATCATCCCAATTTTTTTGCCACGAATTTGCTGCCATTGATGCTGATTCATTTTAAGCAAATCCACACCATCAAACAGGATCTCACCTTTTACTTTAAGGCTATCAGATAACAATCCTAATATTGCAAGGCAAGTTATTGATTTTCCTGAACCACTTTCACCAACGATCGCCAAAGTCTGTGAATGATGAAGTTCAAAGTTGAAATTATCAACAAGCTTAGTGCCTAATTGGTTTTCAATACTTAATTTCTGAACTTTCAACAAGGCAGTATTATTGTTTGGGGTCAAATGCTTCACGAGCAGCCTCCCCAATAAAAATCAAAAGTGATAGCACAATTGCCAAAGTAAAAAAGCCAGACAATACTAGCCATGGTGCATCTAAATTATTTTTCCCTTGCAACAACAGCTCGCCTAACGATGCTGCATCCGCAGGTAATCCGTACCCAAGAAAATCTAATGCCGTTAAAGCAATAATATTTGCTGTAAGCATAAATGGTATTTGCGACAAACTTGAACTGATTGCATTTGGTAAAATATGTTTAAAAATAATATTATGGTCTTTGACACCTAAAGCCTGAGCAGCGCGTACATAATCAAAATTTCGTGCTCTCAAAAACTCAGCTCTTACTAATCCTACTAATTCAGTCCATCCAAATAACAACATAATTAAAAAGAGCCAATATACATTTGGGCTAAACATACTGACCAATATCATCACAATAAACAGCATGGGTAAGCCCCCCCACACCTCCAAGAGTCGCTGTCCAATTAGATCAATCCAACCACCATAATACCCTTGTACTGCACCTACAACTATTCCGATGCAAGCTGCCGCTATAGTTAGCCCGATTCCAAATAAAAGTGAAACCCTTAGACCATACAAGATGCGAGCAAATACGTCACGACCTTGATCATCTGTCCCTAACCAATTTTGTAATGTCGGCTGAGATGGTACAGGAACAGTGAGAGATAAATTTGGAGTTTGATATGAAAAAGCTACAGTTGGTGAAATCATCCAGCCATGCTGTTGGATCAATTGTTTTACAGCAGGATCCTGATAATCAGTCGATGTTTCAAATACGCCACCAAATGTTGTTTCAGGATAATCTTTGAATAATGGAAAATAGAGTGACTGCTTATAACTAACAAGCAGAGGTTTATCATTTGCTATAAACTCAGCGCAGATAGAAAGACTAAAAATAATCAAAAATAAGATTAAACTGAAAAATCCTAATTTATTTTGCTTAAAACGATATAGTCGATTTCTCATTAAAGGTGACATCAACGCCCACCTCGTGATTCAAAATCAATGCGAGGGTCTATCCAGTGATAAAGTACGTCCCCTATAAGGCGAAGAATTAAACAGAAGAATGTAAATAGAAATAAAGTACCAAAAATCACAGGATAATCACGTTGCGTAATCGCTTCAAAACCCAATAATCCTACGCCATCCAAATTAAAAATGATTTCGATAAATAAATTACCAACAAAGAAAATACCAACCAAGGTTTCAGGTAAAGCAGCAACAACAATCAATATCGCATTGCGGAATACATGTCGAAAAAGTATCTGATTTTCATTCAATCCCTTTGATCTTGCTGTCAGCACATAAGGCTTATTAAGTTCTTCAACAAAAGAATATTTCGTCAAATACGTCAAAGCAGCAAAACTTCCCAATACCATACTGATAATCGGCAAGCACATATGCCAAAGATAATCTTTAACTTTTCCTATAAAGCTTAAATGCTCGAAATTTTCCGACACTAATCCTTGTAAAGGAAACCACTGCCAATAACTTCCACCTGCAAAAAAAACCACAAGTACAATAGCAAATACAAATGATGGGACGGCGTAACTAATTGCCAATAACAATGAGGTCGCACGGTCAAAAAGCAAACCATTCTGTTTGGCTTTGCTGATCCCTAGCGAAATTGCAATCATATAGATCAGGAAAGTACTCCATATACCTAAGGACAAGGTAACAGGAAGTTTTTCATACAGTAATTGTACAACTGTTTTATCCTTGAAAAAGCTTGTTCCAAAATCAAGGGTTAAATATCCTTTGAGCATGATCCAAAACCGTTCATAAGCAGGCTGATCAAACCCATATTGCGCTTTAATTTTTTCGATCATCTCAGGGCTTAAGCCGCGAGCGCCTTCATACTGAGCCAATTCACCCAGCGTATTTGAATTATTTACGTTTACACCCAATCCTTGAGCATTTTGTATTTGTTGTATGGCTTGCTCAACTGGGCCGCCAGGTGCGATTTGTACGATGATAAAATTGATTAACAGAATTAAAAATAATGTCGGAATCATCAAAATCATTCTTTTCAGAATATAGTGAAGCATAAACTTAATCCTTCATTATTTGATTTAATGTTTAATCGAAGATTGATTGAGCATCTTGGCTTTCTTTGCATCAACCCACCAATATTCCCACCCGACAGAAAGTTTTGGTTTAGTTTTTGGTTGCTGATAAATATCCCAATAAGCAAACCAACGATCTGGTTTACCATATGTCAAAATATGGTAATAGCCCGCACGCAGTAAGCGATCTAGAATTCGAGTATAGAGTACAACTTCATCTCGACTTTTAGCTGCAATTATTTTTCCAATAATTTGATCAATTACAGGAGATTGTATTCCTGCATAGTTATAATTATTTGCTTCATTTGCAGCCCTACTTCCCCAAAACTGTGCCTGCTCTTTTCCAGGGGTCAAAGTCTGCGGCATTTTAAAAACCATCATATCGAAATCTTGACGACGTATCCGCTCCATATACTGCGGGACATCCACTTGACGCAAATTGACCTGTATTCCAAGTCGCTTTAAATTACGCACAAATGGCATCAGCTCACGTTGTGGATTCTCTTGCTGAAGTAATAATTCTATTTGAATCAATCGACCTTGAGGATCATGCAATTTACCATTAACGATCTTATATCCTGCTTGTTTCAGGATTGTTTGTGCGTGTAGTAAGTTATTACGATTAAATCCACTAGCATCCGACTTAGGATAACGCCAATCTGCGACTACACCTTGTTGGATGATCGGGTGAAGCTTCGCTAGATAAGGTTTTAAAATCTTCAGCTCAGCAGAACTCGGTTTAGAAACTGCGGCTAAGTCAGTATTATCAAAAAAACTCTGTAGTCGTCTATTTTGATTAAAAAAAAGTGCTTTATTTTGCCATTCAAAATCATAGGCATAAGTTAATGCCTGTCTGAAATAAATATCTTGAAATGGTGATCGTCGTGTATTAAATACTAAACTTTGTATATCCAGTGGGGTGCTTAATTGAGCCTTATACTTTTTAACCCAACCTGATCGGTAAGATGGAAAATTATACCCCATCATCCAATTACGGATATTTTTTTCTTCATAGAAATAAAATTGTTGAGATTTAAATCCCTCGAAACTCACTTCTAAGTTTCGATAATACACATATTTTAGTCGATCAAAATTATAACGCCCTCGGTTAACAGCAAGGTCTTTTGCCCAGTAATTTGGACTGCGTTTATAAGTAATACTCCGACCCGCATCGATACGATCAACTATATAAGGCCCTGATCCAATAATAGGTTGCAGCGTAATGCGAGTAAAATCTCTGTTTTTCCAATCTGCTTTTGAGTAAATTGGAAGACTCGCCACAATTAATGGCATTTCAACATTTTTGTTGGATTTAAATATAAATTTGATTTGGTGCTTTGATAGAATTTCGGTTTTTGCCAAATCTGATAAATACATCTGCAAACCAAAATTTGCTTTGGTTTGATATGTGTCAAAAGTAAATTTCACATCATCCGATGTTAATGCCTGCCCGTTATTAAATCGTGCTTTAGGATTCAGGTGAAAAATTACGGACTTCAGATTGTCAGGATCGTAAGTTACTTTTTCGGCAAGTAGTGGATACATCACTCGTGGCTCATCCAAAGAGCGATCCATTAAACTATCAAAAAGATAGTTCACGCCCTCTGTTGCACTCCCTTTTCCATTCATACTATTTAAATTATCGAAAGTGCCTAATGTAGATTGGCTAAATAAACCACCTTTAGGTGCTTTAACATCCGCATATGGCATGACTGAAAAATTGGCATATTTAGGCTGCACATGCATCGCTAAGTATGGTGTCGTTTGAAGGGCTGCAAATGTGGTTTGAGCAAAAAAGCTTAGCCCGAACAGACTAAGCTTTTGAGTTGTAGATAATGAAAGCATCAGTACTTACAGGTTTGGCACTTTAATAACATCACCTATACGCAATTGTGTACTTGGCGTTAAATCATTCATCTCAGCCAAAGCGCTAGTTTCCATACCATATTTACTTGCTAAACCAATTAAGGTATCACCACGCTTCACCTTGTATTCAGTGACAACTTTAGGAACAGAAATCGTTTGACCACGCTGCAAGCCAGCATTTGCTTTCAAGTCATTAAGATCAGCTAATTCACGACTCGACATACCAAAACGATTTGCAATACTGTTGAGGGATTCACCAGCTTTTACAGTATATTTTTCCGTATTTTTACTAGAAGCAGATCTAGAGTTCGTTTTACTTGACTCAACTTTTGCTGTTTCTGTTTTTGGTACATCACCAGAAAGTTTGAGCTTCTGACCAATGCGAACTGTACTGTTACGTGACAAGCCGTTTAATGCAGCTACATAATCGAGCTGTAGATAATAACGACTAGCAATATTACTTAAAGTATCTCCTGATTTTACGGTGTAAATATCAGGTGTCGTTTCATCTTTATCTTTGACTTTTGTCGCTGTGACATTTGATGACTTGGAAGGTGCATCTCCAGCAAGTTTTAAACGTTGTCCTACACGTAATCCAGCAGTACGCTCTAATCCATTCAAATCAGCAATATAATTTACACTTAAATCATATTTTCCAGCGATTGCATTTAAACTATCACCTGATTGAACGACGTACTGTTCTGGAACAGATGAACCTGCTGGTATCTTCAAGGTTTGACCTAAACGCACACCACTGTTGGACTTCAAGTTATTTAGATCAGCCAGTTCACTCAATGTTATTTTCGATTTACTGGCAATACTGGATAAGGTATCACCACGTTGAACCGTATAATTTTCAGTTTTATAACTTGTTGAAGCTGTCACATTGCTATAGTTAACCTTAGCATTTGATTCAGTAGGCCCATCTACTTTAGATACCTCATGTAGAGGTACATTGATTTTTTGACCAACCATCAAATCGCTCGTAGCCGTCAAACCTGAAGTTAGGTCCGCCAACTCTTGATTTGATAATGCATGACGATCAGCAATTAATTTGAGATATTCACCGCGTTTCACAGTATATGATTTTGTTGCCACTTTTTTATTAGTGGAAACTTTATCAATCTCACGACTATTTTGTTGAGAACTACGTATTGAATTTTTTGGCTCTTTTAAGCTCAGTTTTTGCCCTACAAATAATCCATCAGTAACTGATAAATTATTAAAATCGGCTAGTTGTTTGATACTCAAATCAAAACGAGCAGCAAGATTGGTAAGACTATCACCTGATTGTACGACATAGCTATCAGGCTTATTTTCTGTTGCTTTCACAACTTCAGCTTGTGGTTTTGCATCATAGAGATACAAGCTAGTACCTACAAACAAGGTTCCATTTGGATCAATTTGGTTCCACTGCGCGATATCACGCCAGTTCACTCCATTTTTCTGTGCAATCACAGCCAATGTGTCACCAGGTAATACGACATAAGTACTACGTTTGCCTTTTGGTGCTACAACAACAACATCGGTGTCCGTTTTAATATAAGGTTTACCTTGGTTTCGTTTAGCATCATCACTGTTCGCAGTCGTTTCGTCTTCAACCAAGTTTTTTGGATAAGCGAATCCTTTAGTGACTTCTTGACCTTTTTCATCAGCAACTGATTGGCTAGTTTGGATCGCAGTGAGCTTAATCTTGCCATCAAAAGGATCAACAATTTCAGTTCCTTTCGGTGCAATTGCTTTAATTTCAGCAACAACTTGGTCTTTTTCAGCCTGCGTAGGTTGAGGCTCTAAAACTTGAGCAACAGTTTTCTTCTCACCTTCGTCTTTTACCGCTGCAACGATTTGCTCACGCTCTTTTAGTGAAATTGGTGGTTCAATATTCACAGGTTTGACATTAGGCGCAGGTGTAATCGCCACTGGAATACGAGGTGCACTTGGTACATCAGCAGCAGCAGCAAAAGATGCCAATGCATCAGCACCTTTAGGCGTACTCATCTTCGTCGTTGTGGTAGATGTTGTACGCGTTGTAGTGCTTGCCGTTAATGGCGGAGGTGTTTTTGTCGAAGGACTAATTGCCTGTCCAGTACTTGTGCGCGTTGTCGTTGAAGTACTCAATGTATTATTCATAGCAGGCAGAGTCTGATTGCTCGCCCAGAAGCCACCAGAACTTGATTTACCCGAACGAAGTTTTGCATCAATTGATGGACTCAAGTCTGCAGGAATCAAAATACGCATCGGACTTGTTGGATCAACCGTTTCACCACGATATGCAGGGTTGAGCGCATATAACTCTGCACGGCTTAGACCTGTAATAGATGAAATTTGATTCAGATCTAAAGGTGCTGACAAACTGACTTCACGGAAGTGAGGACGATTGGCAATTGGAGGTAAAGCCACGCCATAAGCACTTGGATTTTTGATAATTTGAGCAACTGCTAAGAAACGAGGTACATAGTTCATCGTTTCTTGTGGCAATTTTAATGACCAATAATCAGTTGGTAAGCCAGCTGCCTTATTACGGTTAATCGCTTGTTGAATACGTCCAGGACCTGCGTTGTAAGCAGCTAATGCTAACTCCCATGATCCAAACTGATTGTACAAGCTGCCTAAAAACTCATATGCAGCACGCGTAGATTCAACTACGTCACGTCGACCATCATAAAGACTGGTTTGCTGTAAACCATAAATACGTCCAGTACTTGGAATAAATTGCCATAATCCTGCTGCTGCTGCACTACTCGTTGCTGCTGGATCGTAAGAACTTTCGATAACTGGTAGCAAAGCCAATTCCGTTGGCATACCACGGCGTTCAGCCTCTTTCACAGTGTGATAAAGATATCGACTGGCACGCGCACTCAAACGATCTAAATAAGGTTGACGAGAAATAAACCAACCACGCTGTGCTTCGATACGTGAATCCCAATGGTTTAAATCCATTTTGAATCCAACAGTCATACGTTTCCACACATCACCGTGTTTTAAAACCAGTAATCGATCACCCTCAACTGCACGCATGTCGGTTGCTGATAGTAAATCCTCTAACGAATCCAAACTACTAGCATCCAGATAGCCAGAACCTAATTGTTTTGATGATGAGACTTTAGAAGACTGAGGTGTAGATGAACACCCTGTTGTGATTCCTAGCGCAGCTAAAGCAGAAGTCAGTACAGTAATTTTAAATAATGATGTTGCAGATTGTTGCCACACCAATGTGGTCGATTTATACATAAAAACTTCCAGTCAACTCACGCTAGTTTATTTCTTCGATTTGCCATTGTAGTAAAGCATGTCACTTAGACAAGGCAATAATTTAACGTGATTCGCATCGAAATGTTACAAGAAATTAAAAAAGATGAGTTTTGTAACGTTCATCAATGCAATTTAGCTTTACAATACCGCCCGTAATCAAGGGGTGATACACTGTTTTCGCATGTACTTTTTAAAAAGTACTCTGCTTATTTTGATGATGATCCGCTCTACCATTCTCGTTTAAACTTTTAGGTTCAACTATGTCTCAAACAATCACACTTTATGTAGATGGCGCATGTAAAGGCAATCCAGGATTAGGTGGTTGGGGAGCTTATATCATTACAGAAACCGAAGAACATAAAATTTATGGTGGTGAGCTAGAAACAACCAATAATCGAATGGAATTAACTGCAGCGATCGAAGGTGTTTCTTTTTGCCCAGTCGATGCTCACCTCATTATCTGGACAGATTCAAACTATGTAAAACAAGGTATCACTGAATGGATACATGGTTGGAAAAAGAAAAATTGGAAAGATGTCAAAAATCCTGATTTGTGGAAAAAATTAGACGCCGTGTGCGCAAATAGAAATATCGAGTGGAACTGGATCAAAGGTCATGCGGGCCATCCAGGAAATGAAATGGCTGATCAACTAGCAAACATGGGTGCTGAACAAACTGCAAAACAAAGCTCAAAAATGACGCAGGCTAACGCTGATACAAAAAAGCCTGAATCTGATTGGCTGCTCGATGATCCCTTCGGTTTGGACCTTGATGCAGAAGCAGATGAGTTGATTGAAGAGATTGAAATTGATTTACAAGTTACAGAGCAAATCGAAGAAAATATAGAGGTTAAATCTGTAAATGAATCTTCAAACCCATACATTGTAATTACAGATGCAAAATTAAATCTACAAGGCCCTCGCCAATTGATTCTAGATACAGAAACGACAGGTTTTTATTATCAAGACAACGATCGAATCATTGAGGTGGGTGCAATCGAAATGATTAATCGTAAGCTTACTGGTAGTTCAATTCATATTTATATTAACCCAGAAAAACCCGTTGGCGACTCAGTCGATGTACACGGTATCACTGATGAGTTTTTAGCGGACAAACCTAAATATGCTGAAATCGCAGATGTACTTTTCGAATTTTTAAAAGGTGCTGAAATTATTGCACATAATGCGACCTTCGATATGAACTTCTTAGATATGGAGTTTAAACGCGCGGGGCTTCCAGCATTATCTGAAGTTTGTGAAGTTACGGATACACTCGCCCTTGCTAAAAACAAGCATCCTGGTCAAAAAAATTCACTTGATGCCTTAGTCCGTCGTTATGAAATTCCTGCTCGCGATCGTACCTTCCACGGTGCATTACTCGATGCTGAAATTTTGGCTGATGTTTACTTGGCGATGACAGGTGGACAAGTCTCATTTGATATGGATGCCTTATCCCAAACCGAACAGCAACAGAATAAAACCACTCGCCAACGCGTACAAATTGATTTGCCAATTATTTACCCGACTGATGATGAACTTCAGCAACATGAGACTTGGGTCAAACAATTCGAAGAAAAACATGGAAAACCATGCTTTTTTGCAAAATAAATTTGCTTATAAGTTCAGGTTTTTTTGTTTCAAGCTTTCAAAGTTAAGTTATATTAACTCTTAAAGATTTAAACCCTCTCCATAGAGGGTTCATGGATATAACAACTTAGGAAAGGTGTAGGTCATATGTCTTACCAAACCTCGATTCATTTCGACCCAACGGCATTATTAATAATAAAAAATGAGATCGATAATTCGATTAAATTGGTAGAGACTGCAGTCAATACTCTTGCCGAAGAACAAGTCTTGCCATTTGGGATTGATGATGCTCTCAATCAGTTTGAACAATGCACGAATGTTCTAGCGTTGATTGATATCCCACACCTATCGCAGATTACGCAATACTCTGCTGAGCTTATGCGTAAAATCATGGCTCAACCTGAACAAATTAAAACCAGTGATGTTGTGGCTTTGAGCGAAGGCACAACCATGCTGAAACGTTATATCGAATTCATTTGTTTACGTGAAGTTAAAGTTCCACAGTTCCTATTAGATACACTCAATCGTTTAGAAAAAGCATTAGGCAAGCCAATCACTAAAGAAGGTCAAACGATTCAACCTTTATTGGATTGCTTTACGCCAAATTTTGATTTGCCAAAGACCCCTGATTTAGAAAAATCACAGTATGTCCATCAGTTATATAAATTGTGCTTAAATAAACTGATTAAACAAGCAGAAACACCTTTGGATTTACAGGGCTTAAAACTTGTTGCGGTTTATATGGCTGGTTTAGCAGCGGGTTTGCCAAGTCAACAATATTGGCAACTTGTGAATGTAGGTTTAGGACATATTGAAGATCTACTAATTACCGAAGCACGCTTACGTACATTTATTAAAATTGAAACCAATATTGGTCAATTTCTTGCTAATCCAAATGCATTTCAAACTGACTTAAATGATTTAGCAGATATCTTGAGTATTTGTATCAGTCAAGAAGATGATCTTTCTCATCATATTCGTGAACAACTTAATATTGGTGATGAGTTACTCAGTGATACTCAGCTACAAGTTTTGAGTCGCCATTTGTACGGACCAGACTACGAAACAATTCATACCATTAGCCAACTAATGACGGATGAGATGGCTCAAATCCGCAACGAGATTGAATATAACCATGAAAATATGTCTGCTGAAAAAACTCAAGAACTTCAGCAAAAACTTCATCAGCTCTCAAATGTATTTAAAATTCTCAATCTAAATGAAGCGGCAAAAGAACTGACGCAGCAAGCAGAAAAACTCAGCCAAACAAATACATTGACTGATGCAGCGTCAGTACAACATTTAATGAATAGTATTTTGGCTTCGATGAATTCTATTGGGATTCTTGAACGTAACTATACTTCAAGTCGTTTACAATTACGTGTGAATAACATGCAAATCTCTTTGGATCGTTTAGATGAAGCGCACAAAGCTTTATTAAGCGAAACCAAAACTCTGATTGAAACACTGACTCAAACACTTAGTCTTTACGCTCAAGACTCTACAGCACACAATTTAGAGTCTCTGCCTATTTATCTCAAAGAACTATCAGGTGCTGCCCTATTCTTGGGAAGTACTGCACAACAAACTGCTTTGTTAGGTGCAGTTCAATTTGCAGAACATCGATTTGCTCAAAATGAAACTTTTGAGGCTGAACACATTAACTGTATTTTAAATGTTGTCGCAGGACTTGATCTATTGGTTGATAACTTAAAGAACAAACAACCTGTGTTGCAATCTATGTTTGATGTGGCATTATCAAACAGTCAACAGTTACAAAGCGCAGCGGCATAATGACCCAACTATCACTTGCTTATATTTTTCAACATCAAAAGCTCTTAGTAGATGAAAATTTACAGTTACCTCAAGTTGAAAAGTTAGCAAGTGATTTGCCTATTCATCACGATGACCAAGTAATTGCACGTGATCTTCTTGATGACGAGCCAATTCCAGAGGGCTATCAATTAGTTCCGATCAGAGAACTCATACAATCATGGGATACTTCGGATTTCTTACAAGCAAGCCGTGCTGTCCAATTACTTGAGTGGCGTCGTAACCATAAATTCTGTAGTCATTGTGGTCATATGACCGAAGTGCATTCGAGAGAATATGCGATGGTTTGCCCTGCTTGTGGGTACCACCAATATCCTCGCGTTCAGCCTTGTATTATTACAGTCATCACTAAAGGCACTGACGAGATTCTTCTAGCAAAATCCGCTCATAACAAATCAAATATGTATGGTTTGATTGCAGGCTTTGTTGAAGTTGGTGAAACTCTTGAAGAAGCTGTACAACGTGAAACACTTGAAGAAGTTGGCTTAAAGCTCAAAAATATTCGTTACATGTCTAGCCAACCTTGGCCATTCCCTAGTAACTTAATGATAGCGTTTCATGCTGAATACGAATCGGGTGACATTGAATTGCAAGTAGAAGAAATTAGTGACGCTCAGTTCTTCAAGTTTAATGAATTACCTGAAATCCCATTCAAAGGCAGTATTGCCCACAGTATGATTACTCAAATCATAGGTCAAAAAAAAGCATCTTAATTAAGATGCTTTTTTATTTAGTCTTCTAAAGCCTCTTCCAAGAAATGCATAATGGTGCGTTTCGTTTTGAAGTAATGACTGACAAAACTTGCAAGTGTTGCCACGATGGTAATATGTCCTGTTTTTGGAATCACCATCACATGGCTATGATTGCCTTTTTCTCTTAGTGCTTTATCCAGATCAAATGTATTATGACTACCTACTAACTGATCGTTTTCCGCCATCAACAAATAGTGTTTAATCTTGTTCGGATTGACAAAATAATATGGCATCACTTGCTTATACGGTACATGCTGATCAAAGGCATGTTCAGAAAGAGGATCATCTTTATAATCAAAATGATATGGACCAGCCATTCCCACGATTGCTTTGATCTTATCAGTATATTTGAAGTGCTGAGCGTACGGAGAATACACCACTGACATTACATTAAAAGCACCCGCGGAATGCCCCATTAAAATAATGTTTTCAGTAGAAATATTAAGTTTTGCTTGGTTTTGATTTAGATAATGAATTGCTTGAGCAAGATCATCAACAAATGCAGGAAAAATTTGTTCTGGGGCAAGTTGATAATTAATAACAGCAACATCAAAACCTTCTCGAGCAAAACTTTCGCCTACGAAAAGATAATCACGTTTATTACCATGTTGCCATGAACCACCATGCACGAACACAATCAATGGTCGCTGCTTTTTAGGATTTTTAGTTCGATAAAGGTCTAAACGATGTCTTGCCTTTAAACCATAGGCAAGATGCTCTTCCTTTTCAAAGGTATCCTTTGGTGTCAGATAATTGATTGAGTAACTGGCTAGATCATACAGACGAAACTCTTGATAAAAGCTTTTCGCCCGTGTCACATTTTCTTGAACTTGTTGAATAAGTTGCTTCATAAATTAGGGTACAGTCGGTGTAGAAGTCGCAGGTTCTGCCTGATCGGGATCAATTGCTACTGGAGTTTCAACGAGAGGTTGTGTCGTCACTGTACCCACCATAGAAGTTGCTGTGGTTGAACTCGCCATCGTTCCAGATGATTGCTCAATATTATCAATCAGAGTAACAATTTTACTCACATTACCAACTTTTTGTAAGACGTTATCCAAATCTCTTATTTCTGCAGTATTTAGACGTCCCATGACATATAGAACACCATTTTCAGTGTGTACCAATACTTTACTATCTGAAACTACAGGTGCTTTCATCAGTAAACCACGAGTATTTGCGGTTACTGTTGCATCTTGCATAATCGTGTTGTAGCCAACTTTATCACCAACAGTAATGTAGTTATGTACAGCTTTGACATCACTCATTGCTCGAAGATTATCTTCAGCTAATTGCTTCAAGTATGGATCAGGTACCTGACCCGTTAACAAGACATTACTATGAAAACTTTCAATATTGATGCGGGACTGTTTAAAACGGTGATCTAATTTATACAAATTAATATTAGCCGTACGCTTGATAGACGAATCAATAAATACTTGTCCGAGACTACGTTCCCCACTATCTGTGCCGACAGGTGAAGTTCCTGTTCCACCCGAAATAAAACTCGCACATCCTGATAAACTTGCAGCGCAAAGTAACGTAATCGTTAAACGTTTTAACACTTGGCAAGACTCCCTATCTACAAACTTGTTCAATCTTAGGTATTTATCTCAAAAAGACCAAATTAATGCTCAATCTAAAGTAAATGCATGTTCAATCCACTGCTGATCATACTGCAATTTTGAAAAGTCTGGTTGTACTGTTTTTGCAATTTTCTGTGGAAAATCAAAACAAATCACATCAAAACGACAATCAAAATCCTCATAATCAGGATTTTTCTGTAAAAACTGCTGCGCGGTCTTTATTATTTTTCGTTGTTGCGAGCGTGTAATCACTTCACATGACTCCGCATAGCTCCCTGCCGATCGTGCCTTTATCTCAACAAAAATCAACTCATTCTGTCGTTTTACAATTAAATCGATTTCTCCATAACGTGAATGGTAATTTTGAGCGACACATTCATATTGAAATTGTTGAAGATAGATTAATGCTTGTTGCTCAGCCCAATGTCCGAGTTCATTTGCGTTTTCTGTCATGACATTTATTTCTTATTTTAAGATTTGGATTCCGTGCTCTTGTTGCTGGTAGCAAGTTGGTTGTCTGAAAATTTTATTGTCTTTAAAACTTATTGCACCAGTTCGCCCCATAAATGAAGTTTCTTGCTGATTCTGATTACTCAATAAATATTGAGTGATTGTCCATGCATCACCACCAAAAGCAAGTAAGCGTTGAAATGCCATATTTTCAGGCTGCTCTTTATACGCTTCAATAAGATCTACCCATTGTCCATTATACAATGCAGGCGTATCACAAAAGCTAAGTCCTAAAGGAATAGTCTGTCCCTGCTCGATACTTAATGGTGTTGCATAGACTTTCTTTTCAGGTAGCTCACCTAGTTGTTGAATCCATTGATGATGCCCCAGCAATAACAACCCTTCCTTTCTCGAGATTTTTTTAGGCAGAGTGTCTATAACTTGTATTTCTGAACCAAATTCTACCGAAAGAGCCTGCATAAATAATTCTGTGGCTGCTTCAGTACCAGTTTCACGCAGAACCCATAATTTTTTTACCCGATCGTTTTTTAATAATTGGGTCAAAGCAGCTGCATCATGTTGTTTCGACAAACTAAATTGCCACACATTTTCAGCATGTTGATTCACATCATTTAGTGCCAGCACAGGAAGTTTAGGCTCCAGTTGCATGACAGCATCAATATCAGTTCTAGCCAAAGGACCAACGACCAATTTAATTTTGTTATTCACCTTCTTCTTAAAGATGTAATCCATACTATTTTTAGTTGAATCGGCAAAAATTATTTTTTCTTGGCTGCCAGATGCTGCATAAGCACTCAAGAAACCACGTTTAATGTTTTCACTCGCTCGCGCCATAGCACCAGATTCAGGTAGAATCACCAAGATGTCCGCGTAAGCTGGGCTCACAAATGCTGCAAAAAAAAGCGGCAGCCAATATTTTTTTATATACATTAGGGAGTTACCTTTTATGAGTGCTCAATTATTTGTTGTAGCAACCCCGATTGGGCACTTAGATGACATGACCTATCGTGCAATTGATATTTTAAAGTCTGTATCGGTAGTTGCGGCAGAAGACACTCGTCAATCTGCACAGTTATTTAAACACTATAATATCTCAACTCAATTAACTGCGTGTCATGATCACAATGAAAGTAACAAAATTGATCAACTTCTCCAAAAAATGTTAAATGGTGAAGACGTCGCGCTAATCAGTGATGCTGGAACGCCATTAATTAGTGACCCTGGTTTCAAACTTGTTCGTGCTGCTCAAGAACATGGAATACGTGTTATTCCTGTGCCTGGTGCATGCGCAGCGATCGCAGCATTAAGTGCTGTTGGTTTGCCTAGCGATCGTTTTAGTTTCGAAGGATTTCTTCCATCCAAAGCTTCTCAACGCATTAGTCAACTTGAAAAGCTAAAAGATGAAACACAAACATTAATTTTCTACGAAGCACCTCATCGAATTTTGGCATGTATTCAAGACATGGTTCAGGTCTTTGGTGAAGATCGACCTGTAGGTTTTGCTCGCGAAATTACCAAAACTTTCGAAACGATCAAAAAAATGACGTTAAAAGAACTCGTAACGTTTATCCAAAATGATCACAACCAAGAAAAAGGTGAAATCGTTGTTGTCGTTGGTGGTGCTACGACTGAAAAAGATATGGAACAAGATAAGCTAGATGACTTATTGAAACGATTACTACAAGATCTCTCCGTCAAAGCAGCTTCACAATTGGCAGCTGATTTGACTGGTATTAAAAAGAAAATAGCATATCAGCGTGCTTTGGAATTAACACAAAATGATAATTAAAACATCATAACAGACTAAAAATGGCAATAGATTTATCACCTACTTTAGGCCCACACGAAGGTAGAGAACTTGAGTTACTACTTTCGGGTGAAAAGCCTATTGCCCTTTTTTATGAGGAAGTTCCAGATGAATTCTTATCCCATTTAAATTCAGGCAATTTAAAAAAGATTATGAAGACCTTCCCAACTCAACATGCGAATAAAACTATAACATTTTGTTTAATTTATAAGAATGCTCCAAAATCTCATCTTAATGAATTGCTATCGATACTAGAGCAGTCTTTACTACAAAAAGGTTTTCAACCCACAATCGAACGTAGAATCGGTCAGTTATTGGGTTATAGAGAAATTGATATTGAATACTACCTAAATCATATCACACGGAGACTCCAGTAATTTTTTCAATGTTGCTAAGCTTTTGACATAACCTTACTTTGATCCATTTTTCGCTCTGATCTCGCCTGTTGAATTACGCTCAATCCTGAACTCACACCGAGATAAGCAATAATAAAAGCGACCAATAAATCTGGATAGACGGTTCCTGTTCCCCAAACACTTGCTGCAGCGAAAATTACCGCAATATTTGCGATCGCATCATTACGGCTACACAACCATACGGAACGCATATTGGCATCACCATCTCGAAATGTATAAAGCATGATGGCAACAAATACATTAACCAGTAATGCCAATATCCCAATAGCTCCCATTAGCATAGGTTCAGGTATCACACCTATCCACCATGACCAAATCACTTTAATGATCACAAAGATACCAAAAGCAGCCATTGTGATTCCTTTCAGTAAAGCTGCCGTTGCTCGCCAATACAAACTCATAGAAAGCACAATTAATGAAATAGCATAGTTTGCAGCATCTCCTGCAAAATCTAGTGCATCAGCCCATAAAGACACAGATTGTGCATGCGCTCCTCCGATGATTTCTACAAAAAACATAAGTGCATTTAAAATTAATGCGATCCATAATGCCTTTCTAAACTTAGGACTCATTGTTTTTGCTGGGGAACACGCTGTATTACAACCACATCCTGCCATGACTTTTCTCTAAGAATCTTTTATAGTGATTAAAAACCCTTGAGTAGCTCTAGAGTCAAGCATAATGAATTTTACAATTGGGCAATTATCTAAAAAGTCAGGTGTTTCAATAGATACCATTCGTTATTATGAAAAGATTGGATTACTTGAAAAAGCAAAACGTACAGCAGGAAATTATCGACATTATTCTGAAGAGATACTTTCAGAACTTTTATTTTTAAAACATTGCCGCGAATTGGGCATAACCCTGCAAGATATTCAAAAGTTGAAAGAGTTATCAACTCATCCCAACCAAACCTGTATCGAAGTTGATCACTTGATTGATCAATACCTTAATGAAGTTTCTCAAAAAATTCAAAATTTAGAGCACCTCAAGCAAGACTTTATTCAACTGAAACAACAATGCTCTCAACACCGCACGATAGAACAATGCGGAATTCTAAAAGGATTACATCAGCCACTAGAATGTGATCTCACATTACATCAACATAAAAAAGCATCACAATCGTGATGCCTTTCAAATGCTTTAAATTCAGTCGTGATGTTCACCAGGAGGAACTTCAGTAATTCTGCCACCACGAGCGAGGAACGCAGCCACTTCGTCTTCCAAAGCCTGACGCTGCTTCTGTTTAGCAGTCACGGTTAGCGTTTCAGCTTCAGCTAGATCAGCATCATCAATCGTTGCTTCTTCGCTATCTGCACCGCTTTCTGCTGCTTTCGCCTCTTCATCGTCTACAGCAGAGTCTTCAGTATTTTCATCGTAATCATTAATTTCCGTCATATTACTCTCCCCACAATGACTAAATCTTCATCATCGTTATTTGGTCATCAGAACTTTGTGAAATGTAACAAGCTCTTCTCATTTATCAAAGTAGAATGTTTAACAAATTGTACTTTTAACGACCAAATTCACTCTGATTTATAAATGATTGTATAAAAAATATCTACTATTTTTTAGCAAGCGTAGCGTGTGTGTTGCAATGCACCCAATCCATTCGCATGTTGCATAAAGCGATCCTTGAGTACTTCAAATTGTTCAACTTGCTTTAATCCAAAGTTCCTTGCCCAAACAAAGGGAAATAGCTCTGAACTTTCTAACCACCCGATTGCTGACATACTGTGCATCATAGCGTCGTTTTGACCTTTACGTTGATGTTCATAGCGAAGCAAAGTTTGCTCATTTGCCCATACACCACGTTTTAAATCATGCAATAAAACATCACATAAAACTGCTGCGTCTAAGCAACCGATATTTACGCCCTGACCTGCCAAAGGATGGATGACATGTGCAGCATCTCCAATCAAAGCTAAACCAGATTTGATATAACGCTGAGCTGCTCTTGCTTTAAGTGGGAATTGTGCTCTTGATCTTACATCGACCACTTCACCCAACATTTGCAAACTTTCACGTGTCAGTAATTGCATAAACTCCTGATCTGATAACTTCGAATATTCATCCGCATAATCATCAGGTAGAGTCCATACAATTGATTGCCAGTAGCCATTTTCTTGTTGATCTAAGCTTGCCATAGGTAGAAATGCAAGTGGACCAGTAGGTAGAAAAATTTGGCGTGCGATATATTGATTCGGTTGTGTCGTTTTAATCGCACAACTGATTGCGGCTTGTTTGTAGTCTAAAATATCTAAATCAATATAAGCTTGCTCACGTACAAATGAGTTTGCACCATCAGCACCGATCAATAACTTAGTTTTGAGGATCGTGCCATCGGCGAGTTGAATCGACCAACCTTTTGCAATTTGCTCAATGCGAATAACTTTTACTTGGGTACGGTAATCTTTGAGCTGCTGTAACATTTTTTGCTGTATCGCAATATTCAAAACACTTGGCTCAACCATTGAACCTAAAGCTTGATCTGCACGAGGTTGCTCTTCGGAAGCATGCCCAAAATTTATTTCACCATAACCATTTTTATTCCAAACTTGCATACCTGAATATGGCATTTGTCGTGCTAAATCATTCCAAACATCAACCGTCTTTAGTAGATGAATCGTTGCTTGACTTAAAGCTAACACACGTGGATTCATCACGGCTAAAGTTTTGTCTTGATCAAGTACTGGTGCAGCATCCAATACTGTTGCTTGCACGCCACCTTGTGATAGCAACAACGCTGTTAAACCACCGACTAATCCACCACCAACAATGACAACATCTAACATTTCACTCATGCTTTTAGCCCCATCGCGTAGTTCGCAACCAAAGGCTTAATGCCAGGAATCACATCAAATGCAATCAATCCTGTATTTCTTATTAATTTAAGAAGCGGATTTTGATTACTAAAACCACGCACAACTGAATCACAGAACTTAATCACACGCTGCTGATCTGTTAAACGTGCTTGCTCATAAGCCAATAAATTATCAGGATGACCAATATCATCAGACTTCGCTAGCTGTTCTAGTAAATAGCGAACCAATACATCAGCATCACGTAAACAAAGGTTAAAGCCTTGCCCTGCAACAGGATGAATTGTGTGCGCTGCATTACCCATGAGAACTACACGACCAACCGCCTGCTTGTGAGCCAGAACTTGTGACAATGAATAACTAAAACGTTTACCCGTTTTTTCAAATTTACCCGCACGATCGCCATAAGTTTCTTGTAGGGCATCTAAGAAGTGTTGATCATTTTCTTCACCCAACCATTCAGCTTCAGTACCTTTTTTAACTGGCCAAACGACAGAACGACGATATTCACCAGGTAAAGGTAATAACGCCAATGGTCCTAATGCGCTAAAGCGCTCAAAACCAACCTGTTGATGAGGTTTAGAGGTTTGAACCGTTGTGACAATCGCAACTTGGTCATAATCATGTTCATCCACACCTACACCAATTGCTTGACGACAGAAAGAATCACGACCATCTGCTGCAATCACTAACTTTGATTTGAGCGAGTGTATGTATTCACCATTACGCATGGCTTCAATGTGAACCTCATCTGCATCTTGTGTCAGTGACGTCACTTGCACCCCATCAATTAATTCAATCAGAGGCTGCTGACGAACTTGGGTGAGTAATACTCGACCTAACCATGCATTCTCAATTACTTGTCCAAAGCTTTCTACTTTTTCTTGTTCTGCGACTAGTCGTGCTTTACCAAAGCTACCTTGCTCTGTGATATGCACTTGTAAAATTGGGGTCGCATGCTGTTGTAATGCATCCCACAAGCCTAACTTTTGATAAATTTGCACGCTACGGCGTGACAAAGCGGTGTTACGCGCATCAAAACTTGAGTGATATGGAGCTAGATTTTCATCATCGTAATTTGGATATTTCACAGCTTCTAATAGCTTTACGGCAATATTAGATTTTGCCAACATTAAAGCAAGGCTGAGTCCAACCATACCCCCACCGACAATGATGACTTGTTGCTGCATAATATTATTCCTTATCAGTTTTTCATGACTTGATGTTAAGGGTCTGTTGATATTTCATCTATGGTTGCGTTATAGGCTAAAACAACTTCAACGAGGCATGAAACGTAGGCAATGGCAACTCCTTGTCAAGTTTCATAACAAAGTTTAAGGAAGTTTTAGCCATAACCCTGTGGGACAGGGATATTTTTTGTCGCTACTGCGTTATGGCTTATTTATTTAGAATGACTAAATTTCATAAGCCATGCCTTGTATCACCTAAAAAATATCCACTGTCGCAAGCATTTATGAAATATCTACAGACCCTAGCCTATCTTACTCTAACTCAAATTGGGATTGGAATTTGTACTTTGTTTGGTCTGTGTTTTATTTTAATTCGACAAATAAAAAAGGCTTATCCTAGAATAAGCCTTTAGATCAATATTTCAGACTTAACTAGCCATTAATTGCTCAATTTCTTCAACAGTTTTCACTACATTCTTAGTCAAAACCAACGGTCCATTTTCAGTGACTACAATATCATCTTCAATACGAATACCAATACCACGCCATTTCACATCAACCGTTTCATCATCAGGTGCGATATATAAACCTGGCTCAACGGTGACTACCATTCCTGCTTCATAAGTACGCCAGTCTTCGCCATGCTTATAAGCACCGACATCATGCACATCCATACCAAGCCAATGCCCAGTGCCATGCATAAAGAATTGACGGAATGCTTCACTTTCAACCAACTCATCTACATTACCGCTAAGTAAGCCAAGATCAACCAAACCTTGAGTTAAAATTTTTACAGCGACTTCATGTGGATATTTGTAGTGATTGCCGATACGTGTTGCATCAATCGCAGCTAGTTGTGCATCTAATACAATATTGTAAAGTGCTTTTTGCTCAGGACTGAACTTACCATTGACTGGGAAAGTGCGAGTGATATCAGATGCATAGAATTCATATTCACAAGCAGCATCTATTAAAACCAAATCACCATCTTTTAATGGTTTATTGTTTTCTACGTAATGCAAAATGCACGCATTCTCTCCACCACCGACAATACTATTGTAGGCTGGTACACAACCATTTTTACCAAAAATATAATTGAGTTCTGCTTCAAGTGCATACTCCATCATTTCTGGTTTCACTGATTGCATAGCACGTGTATGTGCATCTGCACTAATATTTGATGCGATCTGCATTAGCTCGATTTCTTGCGCTGATTTTTTCAGACGCATCTCATCTATAAGGCGATCAAGTTGAATGACCTCTGCTGGAGAGGTTGATCCACGACGTTGTTGAGCATCAGCTTTTTGAATCCATTGACTTACTCTGGCATCAAACTCAGCTTGATGACCAATTCGAAAATACAGACGATCTTTATTTAAGAGCTTAGCAATAATTTCCTGATCCAATAAATCTATTGCAAATGCTTCATCTGCACCATAGATTTCAACAGCTCCTTCCACACCAGCACGGTAACCATTCCAAATCTCCATTTCGCGATTACGCTCTCGGCAAAATAAGGAATAACGATACGTTTCACCTTCAGCGAAGGTTTCCAAAACCGCAACTGCTTCAGGTTCAGCAAAACCAGTTAAATAATAAAAACTACTGTCAGCTCGATATTTATAGTCTGCATCGCGATTGCGGTACATTTCTGCACGTGTCGCAATAATAGCAACACTATTTGCACCCATTTTCTGAGCTAAATGATCACGGCGTTGTTTAAAATCAGCTTGAGTTAGTTTCATATTATCCTGCAGCTTGAAAGTCCCTCTAAAAAGTAAGAGGGATTTATTAGGGAGATTTAATACCGCATTAACTCGGACGATGCGGTGTAAACATTTCTACAATAGTTTGTGGATCAGCTGTGCTTTCTTGATTTCTGCTTTTGGCATGAAAGTTTTTTAAGAGTGAACTTTCACTAACAGAAATCTTTTTGCGACCAATCGATAAGCTCACTGGAATTAAACGAACAAACTCGTATAACTCTTCATAGCTTGCTTCACCTTCGTCATCATTATCTGAATCTTCAAACTCTACTGCTGCAACATCTTGTAAGTGTTCAATGAGTTCTTGTTCATCAGCACGAATATGTCCCGATGCTAAACCAAAGCCTAGAACCACACCAGCACACCAATCTGCCAAAGCTTGAACTCGATCAACAAGTAGATGACTATCATCTGGCAACATCGGCAAATAATCTAACTCATCGTCAGACAAGGCATGAGAAACATCTTCGCTTTCGTCAGTTAAGCTTTCTAATGCCTCTTCCGATAATGCAGGAACATTTAAAGTATTTAAAATTTGTGACCATTCGTCTTTGGTTGGTGCTTGTGTGACACAAACTATACCTGTGAGTAATCCATGTAACTCACTTGGACTTGAAATCTCTTCAATCCCATCAAAATGGGCATTCCAATCCGTCCAACCTGAAATATCGTCTTGCATTCGTTTATCCAATCTCTATACTGCTGTATATATTACCTTTGATTGCAACTCTGTGCGACCTCGTTATGTTAGAACAATTACAGCGTCTACAAGCGCATATTGGTGTTTTAAAAACACGTTTACATCATTTAGAGCGCGAAAACACTTCGCTCACTGAAGCTAAAGCTTTAGCTGAAACAGACCATCATGCACAAATCGTGCAAAAAAATAGCATCATCACGCAAAAGCAGGACGAAGTTGATAACTTAACTGAACAATTAACTCAGTTACAAGATCAATTTAAGCAGCTAAATCAAGATGCAACAACACTTGCTGAACGCTATAGCCGCTTGGAAAAAAGTACCACTGACTTAAAAAATCGCTTTCAAGAGATTTTGGCAGAGCGTAATGATTTACGTGTGACTAAAGAGAAGCTCCAAGCGCAACAACGTCATAGCCAGCAAGAAATCCAAGATCTTCAGCAAGATCGTGATCGTTTATTGCAAAAAAATGAGCTTGCAAAATCAAAAGTTGAAGCAATTATTCAGCGTCTTGCCATCCTAGGTACTGCGCAAGATCATCATGCACAAGAAATTCAGCAACTTGCTCACCCGAATGCTGAACTACAAGAGGAAAACTGATCATGAGTGAACAAGTGACAGTAGAACTTCGTTTAATTGAACAGACTTTTCGCTTAAATACCACTGAAGATAAACGTGAAGAATTAGAGCGTGCAGCTGAACTACTGAATCAAAAGTTTCAGGATATGCGACGTAACGCTCCTCGTGTAGAACACAATAAGTTAGTCATTATGGTTGCCTTACAGATGGCACAAGATGTGTTTAGTTTGAATAAATCTTTGCAGGAATATGCTCACTGTGAACGCCTACTTCAAACCATCTTGGAAGATGTCGAACAAACTGTTGAGTAAAATTGCACAAAGCCCCATCAATTAGTAAGTATCTTTACAGATATGTGATCTGCAAGGATTGTCATCGTGTAAAGATCAGTTATACTAAAACTGTCTCTAGGGTGTTCGCCAGTACGTCTAGTCCCCTGCCGATACTTAAATTTATGGATGTGTCCTGTACATTTTGAGTGTATGCCTGCCTCGAGTAGGAAACCCAGTAAGTGTACGTCACCTCCACCTTGAACTCATCGGGTTCAGGGTAACGACCATGCAGCGGCACCTCTGGAGCATTACTTTTCTAATGGTTCTCACCAAAAGAAAATTCAATTTATAATTCCCTTTAAATCAAATCGTTCTTTGTTTTTATTACCTCTTAAACTCTGCTTATTTTTAGTACATTTCAAATAAAAAAACCATAGCACATGTGATATGCACTATGGCGTTATCAGTTCAAAATTTTAAGATCTATTCATCGTTCAAGGCACATTCATAGTGACTTGGCGCTTGCGAACAACGAACCTGTTTCAGCAACTTCATCATCTCTGGATCGTAATAGCCTTCTTTAGTCATTTGGATACGTGCTTCACGCATGAGACGAACATAACCAGGCTTATCACTTTCATTTAGTGTTAACCAATATTTACTTGGAATTTTAGCTTCCAATTTATCGACAAATTCAAATGCTGGATTGAGCTGTTTAGAAATGACCTCACGCGCAATTGATCCCATTCCTGCTGGGAATTTATTGCGATGCATGATCAATGTGCCTGTCACTTGAATGACAGGGAACTTGATAATCCCACCAACAACTTTGCCAGACTTATCACTCATCCCTTTATGTAACTCTAGTGGTTCAAACAATATCGCAGGTCCAGCCATAATATCGACTTCTCTATTGTTGAATTTCCCACCGACACTTACTAAATCTACCGAAATAGGTTGAGCACCTACATTTTGAACTAATTTCTTTTGAGTTTCATCGAATTGGAATACAGCAATCTTTTTACCTGCTGCTTTAGCTAGAGTATTAATATTTCGATCATTGACCATAATATAAGCAGCACCTAATGGTACAACTCCGACAACCTCATAGTCTTTGTTCACCATCTTTTCATCAAACTTTGGATTTGCTAAGACTTGGATCACTGCGCTCAATTGTTTGTATGTTTGTAGTGCACCAATTGCATCAATACTTCCAACAAATTTATTAAATTGTTTCGCTCGTAGATTACTAATACCTGCGCCATCACAGCGTTTACTGCGAAAATCTTCGGTTAAGACAGCTTCATTGGTATAAACCTTTAGGTTCACCAATGTAGATGCTGTCTTTTTAAGTTTAGGATAATCAAAATCCAGTTTAAATTGTAAATGCGAAGGACGAGCAACTTTCATATTGACACCAAACTGCTTGGCGACGTTTACCATTCTTGGAATTTCAGTGATATAGCTAGTTGCTTGTTCAAATGCTTCACTATGCTCACCATTAGGCGAATACACACATAAAGTGACCTGTTTAGGAATCTGCTGCCAAGTTTTAGGGTCATTGAGTAGTTTTTTAACTTTATTCTGCGAATGAGTTGAAAGCGTTAGATCTAACTTCCCTTCAGGAGCAGCATAGATTGGACTCATCATCACGAATGACGAGACCAACATTCCTGAGATAAGAATTGATTTAATTGACATCCTGCACTTATTTTTATGGATTAAACGATCCATTTTTAGCTATTTCCCAATAGTTTTTATTCAAGTTAAGGTCATTAAATCAAAATAGAATTGACTGCTTTTACTTAGATGATGTCAATTAAGTCAAGAAAAGTATAAAAACTCTCATTATTTGATAATAGTCTATATTTTCTCGAAGTTTATAGAATACGAGAGACAATATTTATCCGACTAAAACAATCTAAAACCAGCGTCTATACCTTAGTAAAACCCAAATCTGCTTATCCAAACAACATAAAGTATGAAAAATCTAGAATTAATCCAACGAGTTTTCTTTAACTACAATCAAATATCAAACATATTACAAGTTTTGATTCAGTTGAATTGGTAACTCCACTTGCATTCGTAGAATTAAATCACAGAGATAAATAAGCCGTAAAATTGACTCAACATTGATTTTAGACTCGGCTAAAAGTGATGTGATTTGCTTTGCAAGTATGTTCATTCCTGCATCTAATGCCAACTGACGTTGTTGTTGCAATGTTTCGATCTGTGATGAACTCAGCATCATACGCCCAGAGCAACTCAGACTAAGTAATACATCAAAAATTGGTTCACACACTTTTTGACTTAAACTCATTTGAATAGATGAAAATTTTGCTCTCTGTTGTTGCTTCATCATTAAGAGTTGTTCAATCCGTCCAACGATACTTTCTTTCAAAGTCTTTTTTGGTTCATTTAATTGATCAAAATCTAGGTTAAACAAGCGTGTTTTTTCATTTTGCGTGATCAATAAACTAATTGGCGATAACACCAAGGTATGTCCTTTAATCTGGCAATATACAAAAACAGAGTTAATTTGAGTTTTTTGATTACACAAGCGTTCGAGCTGACGAATTTTTTCTATTTCTGACGTTTTCCAATCTAAACGTAAATGTATCGCTGATTGATTCTGATCATAGACCGTCCACCACAAACATTGCTCAATTTCATCAACTTGAGGATTGTCATAGCTAGAAATATTAAGCATTACTGTTTGATCAATACCTTCAATACTTTGTAATTGTTGCTGCCAACGTTGCTGTAGTTTGTGCCAATTATCAAATCCGATGTGTTGATAAATACTAAAATCCTGAAGATCTTTTAAGTTATTAAGTGGTAAGGCTCGACTTTGTCCTGAAGCAGATAAACGATCATCCTCAGAAAATCGTGGCTGTTGTAATCGTACTTTTTTTTGCATGAGTTGTTGAGCTGTCATCATCCAAATGCTTTGCTGAGACCATGCATTGTAACGATTAAAGTTCGGGTCATTATTTTCAGTACGCGCTAGTGTCACCTCAAAAATTTGAGGGTTTTCTTGCTCTGAGAAATATAAAGTTATTCCTCTAGCACCACCCAATGTTCGCCACCAACGTGCGCCTAAAGGTAAAAGCTCTAAATCAACTTGTTCTTGATCTACTTCATATTGACGACGCGACTTACCTCTTAAGCGAACTAAAACCTCACCCTTAGCATGTTCTAACTGGTAAAGATATGCATTGATTTGAGCTAAATATAATAATGTTTCGTGTTCAGAACTATGTTCGTCACGATTTAAAAGTCGAGTAACCTGACCGCTCAGTTGCCTTAACATTGCAGCCAAACGAGCTAATGACTCACTTCTAGCAGACATATTCAGTAGATGTAGTTGTCGTGCAGTCATTTCATTTACATGCGATAAACCAAACTCAATCAACTGAGCAAGATCATCTTTTAATTCAATAATAAATTGACCTTCACTCTCACTCAGAACCGCGGGATTCTCTGTCTCATTGAGTTCCAACTTAGTCCAGAATTTTCCTTGAAGTCGCTGTACTTCACTTAAAGCAGCTAGATAATATGCAGACTGATCCTTTTCTAAATTGGACAGCATTCCAGCAAAACCAGCCCCTGCCACATAAATAATGTCTTCAGCTAGACTCTTGATACGAATTTTTAAACTGTATTCTTCTTCCAGTAATTCCGTTTGTTGTTCTTTTTGCCAAAGCCGAGCGAGTTTGATGGCTTTTTGAGTCTGAGCTTTACCTATTTTCTTTGCGATTTGGTTGAGATCAACTCTCAATATTTCTTCGATCAGATTGGGTTGGAAATTATTTTCAAGTTGTTCAACCAATTCAACAGTCGTACTTTGAATATCCTCAGCTGAGTCTGTTGTTAGATTTTCGATTGGTTGCTGAACTGAATTTTGTAAATGTTGTTGCAGATATAAAACGGCTGCGACAATGTGCTTACAAGCACCTGTTGCAGGGCAACTACATGATGCATTGACTAAACCTGCCGATGATAAACCAACCTGTTGACCATCACTCTCAATGGTGATGTGTTCAGATCGCTTCGTTTGTAAAATAACCTTTCCTGCCTCAATATCTTTTAAGGCACGACGAACTAAACCTGCATTTGCATAAGTGGAAAGGCTGTCTTGATCATAAGCCAAATATTGGTGTTGCCAGCTCATTGCATCACCTCCGCCATCCATTCAGCAAAATGTTCAGGGGTGAGCGCTGCAACAGACATGCCCCTCTCATTCAGCTTCTGTGCCATTTGAATATCATAGACAGGGTTAGCTTGTTCATCTAAAGCAGCTAAGCCCAATAACTTTACGTGTTGACTTTGCAAGCGACTAATTGCATTGAGTAAATGTGCTACAGAACCACCTTCTTCAAAATCACTGATTAACGTAAAAATCGTGCGATTTGGTTGTGTGATAAAACGTTCGCAATAATTCACCGCTTTGGCAATGTCTGTGCCACCACCAAGCTGAACAGTCAATAGCACTTCAACGGGGTCATGTGCCATATGAGATAAATCAACAATATTGGTATCAAATAATACGAGATGTACTTTTACAGCAGGTAAACTTGCGAGGATGCTTGCACAAATCGCACTGTACATGACAGAGTTAATCATTGAACCACTTTGGTCCACGCACAACACGACAGTCCAAGGTAAATGACGTTGTACCCGCGCATTGAAGAATGGTTGTTGAATAATGAGCTTATTTAAATCAGCATTATAGTGTTTTAGATTTTCTCGAATCGTACGTCGCCAGTCAAAGTTCTGACTATTCGCAATCAAAGAACGGCGAAAACGATTGCGTCGACCATGAATCGCATTGATAAAGTTAGGTTTTAATCGTGCAACGATTTGCTCTACTACGGTTTGAATAATCTCTCGGACAGCATCTCGAGTTTGCGCATTCATTCGCCCACGCATCGTCAACAAGGCTTTAGCAAGCTGAGGTGTAGGCTCTAAACTTTTTAAGCTTTGCGGATTTTTGAGTAATGCATCTAATTGGTAGCGTTCAACTGCTTGAGTTTGAATACGTTCAAAGGTACTTTGCGGAAATAATTTTCGCGCTTGATTGAGCCAATTAATTGCAGTGAGCTGTGAGTCATCTAATGAGCCATGACGAGACCCCCCTGCAACATGACCACGTTGTTCATACTCACGGTTGTATAAATAATCGAGAGTACGTTCCAAACGTAATTGTTCTGCATCAAGCTGTACCTGATCCAAAGCTCGATCACTATAGCGACCCAGAATTAAGCGCCAACGTGCTGCAAGGTTATTAGAGTTTGCATCATTCATTATACTAACCAACCTTGTAAATTTCGCTCGATCAAAAATTCTTGTAGTTGTTGATTTAATTGAACACCTTGTAGCATTTCAGCTTGTGAAACCTCACTGATATATTGAGAGATATCCAAACTTGAAACATCATTCAGCTGCGCAATCTGCTCAGCAAAAGCCGCTGTTTCCTTCGGTTTAAAATGAGTAAATGCTTGGCGTAAATCAGGCAGAATCGCCACAAAGGCAGCCTCGTCCCATTTTAATAACAGTTGATTCAGTAGTTGTGCCATTGCAGGATAACGCAATAATAATTCAGGTGCGCTTTGCATCATTCCAGATAGATAAGCGACCGCATGTTCAGGGTTAGCACCCAAACCAAAATGTCGCTGAACTGATTGCTGTAAATCCTGTTCAGTCAAATCACCATCAATAAAACGTAAGGCATCAACCGCACCCGCCAACACATCTAGCTTTTGCCAGTCCGTATTTAATCGTGCTAAAGCATTATAAAATTGCGCTAGAAAATTTAGCTCACCACTTACTACACGATTTATCTGCTTAGACAAATTGCGTAATTGCAAAACTTGATTCAGAATTTGCTGTTGTTGGTCTGCTGGTGGCGTTGCCAACTGAGACAGTAAAAATAATGCTGTGGGAATGATTTGCTGCATCAGTGCTTTAAGTTCAGGTTGTTGCTGAAAAGCTAAAAAATCTTTGCCTGTCCATAAATTTAATAATTTTTGTCCACATTGAATCACCGAATCCAAATCAGGATCAGTGGGTAAGAATTGTTGAACTTCAGTAAACAGAATTGGAATTTGTTTGTGCAATCCCATCAATGCTGCTCGAATTAAAAGCTGTACTGCAAGATGTGATGACCTTCCTTGTCCTGCCTGAGAAAAAGTCTGTTTGATATGCAAGAGTTTTTGTACTGCAACAGTATTTAACTCACTTCCTAACTCGGATAATTCAATCAACTGAGCTTCAACATGGGGTGTCCATGCATAATCCCATTCTTCAAATAATAAATGTAAGCGCCCACCACCTAAGAAATCTGGGCCAGTCACAGACTTGGCAAATCCCACTTGCAAGAAATCAAGTAAATGTAGAAAACGACTGCGCAAACGATGTTTCTGATTTCGAAAGACATCCAGTTTTGCGCGTTTGGTGGTCGTTTCATCCAATTTAAAACGATGAACTTTTGCTAAATCATAAACTTGAGCTAACAGTGGCGGTGTTTGCGTGGATTGCACCACTTGTCCTAGACGCGCACCACCCAGAATTTGCTTCAATAGGCTTTGAAATGCTTGTTGTCCCTCATCTAAACTGCCTTTGACAAAACTACTTTGACAGGCATCAATCAAATCAAAACGACTAATTAAATGATGTCCTCTTAAAGTCGCTAATCTAATCGCCTGTTCAGTCGCATTTTTAACCGTAATAAAACTGCTTTCTAAAATCTGCTGGTCGCGTAATTGCGTAGAAAAATCAGACAGTAACTCAACGATTAAGGCTTGTCGCTGTTCAGCATCATCAAAGGATTTCTCCATCATATGTTGCCAGCAACGTTGATAAAATGCAGGCGATGGCATACCAGAAGCATAACCATTTAAAGCATCAAGACGATCAAAACTATAACGAATCAACCATGCTTGGTCATCTTGATCTGCTGACTTCATTTTTTTAATTTTCTTAGGTTTCTCAACCAGTAAATGTGCTGCCAATTGCTCAATTAAGGCTAAGGTATGAAAACCACCTGTGAGGATACAGATTTTACCCTTTTTATTTGCATAACATTCTAAGATGCTTTGCAGCATGCATTGTTCTCGGATTAAAGAAGCATCGGCTTCTAAAACACTATCCTCGTAATCTAAACGAGACATAGCACACCAAACGAGCACCTCATGGAAAAAGCTTTGCCAATCATGCATCTCCAGCTTTGGCTTTAACTCAAATAAGTGATCCCAAAGTTCATCATGATTTCGACAGTGCAACTTCTGTGCTAGGGTTTGTAAATACTGACTATGAGCCAAATAGCGCTCTTGCTGTAAGCTTCGACTTTGCCAAGTTTGTTTGGTGATCGTCTTTAATTCATGATCAATCTGACTTGTCCATGCTAAATCAATAAACTCAATCTCAGCATTAATTTCTGGCGCATATCGCAGCGCAACCCATTCAGGTGAATAATCGCAAAATGGATAATAAGCAGTACGCGTTTGTTTCTGTTCCGTCTTTTCATCATCAGCAGCATTATTATTTGCTTCCATGATTTCGGTTTGACACAGTACAGCTAGTGGTGGCTGACTATCTGGATGCTGTAAATCTGCAATTAAACGATTAAATGAACGTGGTGCTTCAATCAATATGTGTTTAGGCTGTAATTGCTGCAACGATTGTAAAGCAGCATAAGCACACGCTGGGCTATGATGGCGAATCGGTAAAAAATGAATACCTTTATCTGCCAAAGCCTTTTGCTGTTGTAATGCTAGTTGTAAGCGTTGTGGTATCGTCATATTCTTTATTTCAATAAATTTTCACTTTTTATATAAACTACATACAACATCTGATACTCGGAACGTCATTCACAGCCTGCGTGGTATCTGTCAAATGTTGTTTCTGCGACTCGATTAACTAAATGTAAGAAGTCAACAGGTTCTGTGAATGACAAATGGTTTTGCCTACTTTTGTCGAAACAAAAGTAGGTCGAGCCGAAGGCTTATCCTCAAATAAGATGAGAACTCGGCACGACTCAGTTAAGACTCAAAAAATCTACTGCCAAAACGTTTTTCCAGCATCAAAAAAAGCCTTCCAAGTTACATCCTGTTTGGCACGTTCACGGGCAACATTATCCATATAAAAACGCATCCGCTTGGCATCGTCAGCATTATCTTTTAACACCACGCCAATCAACTGACGCGCAATCGCAGCACTACTCAAAGATTGATCACCTAAATAATAGCCTTCTAAAGCAGCTGCATAAGCGATATTGACCGCTTCAGCAGTCGACATCACAGCATCAGGTGTTTTAATAGATGTACCGTCTTTGGTTGTGCCTTGACGTAACTCTTGAAAAACTGTGACCAGTAGATCAACCACAGATTCAGACATTTGAATCTGATCAGATAACTCTCCTAACTCGCGTTTCAACTGAGTCAGTACAAGCTCACGTTCAAAAACAGGATCAGCAATCGGTCGTACAGTTTCAAAATTAAAACGACGTTTCAATGCCGATGACATCTCATGCACACCGCGATCTCTTAAATTGGCGGTAGCAATAATATTAAATCCTGCTTTGGCATAAACACGACCTTGATCCCCAAGCTCAGGAATCATCATGGTCTTTTCAGACATTAATGAAACTAAGACATCCTGAATTTCAGGTGGACAACGCGTGATTTCCTCGAAACGAATGATCTTGCCAAGCTGCATCGCTTGATAAACAGGTGATGCAACTAAAGACTTTTCATTGGGACCTTCAGCCAGCAATAAAGCATAGTTCCATGAATATTTGAGATGATCTTCAGTCGTGCCTGCTGTTCCTTGAATGGTAAGTCCTGAGTCACCACTAATCGCTGCTGCTAATAATTCGGACAGCATAGATTTTGCTGTACCTGGTTCACCTACTAACATGAGACCTTGTTTACCCAGTAAAGTCACAATTGCTCTGTCGACTAAAGCATCATCACCATAAAATTTACGGCTAATCGCTAATTTCTCATCACCGAGAATAAATTGGCGTACCGCACGTGGTGAACGTAACCAACCTTGTGGTTTAGGCGCATGGTCATGCTCACTGATTATTGCAAGTTCTTCTGCAAAACGTTGTTCAGCACTTAATTTAATAATGTCTTGTGGATTCATATCTTTACCATTTTACCAAGGTGTTTTCTTCTGCCATTCAGGATCAAAACCAGAACATGCCTCAGCAACTTTTAAATAATCAGCATAAGTTTCAGCTAATAACACTGGCGGTACATCTGCTAAATTCATTCCACTGTCACGCCAAGAACGTACATTCTTTTTCTCAAAACTGAGGTCGTACAATACAGCTGCAAGATTTTCCTCAGGCACATAACTGCCACTAAAACGAATCACCGCAGATAAACCAATTTGGCTAAATGGTTTAAAGTAACTATCAAAAGAACCACCATCTTCAATTGAAGCACGTTGATAACCAAGCTTGGTAATCACTCCGCGTAAAGTAAATGTATCGGTTAACCAGCCTTTACGATCCTCAATAATTTCCGCATGTGCTTCAAAAACAGGAAGTTGGTGAGACATCTGCTCAAATAGGAATTTCACTTTATAATCTTTAAAATGTGCTTGCCATGCTTCTGCATCTTCAGCGCTGATCAAAACACCATGTGCAACTTTGATTTGGCTATCTTGTGCTAATTCAATTTCATCATCTTCAAGATTTAATAAACTGCCGTCATCACTAGGACGGAAACTTTGTAAAATAATACCTTCTGAAGAAAGCTCCAACCAAACTAAACGTTGAATCAAACGTTTCATAATTGGGTGTGCAAACAGGTATTCTTGCCAATCCGTACCGCTCCAAGCTCTCTCACTACACATCGCTTCATATAAGCGTTGTGTTTGTAGATCAATCACTTGTTTAAACTCTTTCTTACTACTGCTGAATAATGATTTAGCTTCTTTAATTAAGCCTTCGTCATCACCTTGTCGTGCAGCAGGTAAGGCTTTAATTATTTTTCCATCTTCATTTTTAAGTACGAACTTATCTTTATCGTCTACATAGGCAGTTAAGACTCGAGAACCGTACTCTAGACTCAATACACCTGCATCATCTAAGCCTGCGGTCGGAATTGTGCGATCTGCCAATTCATCACTACTCCATTGATTGCGCTCTGCGATTTGTTCAACCAATTGTTTCGCTAGATTCTGAACAGATGCTGTGCGGTAACGACGTGACAAACTCAGAAGTAATTGAATAATCAATGGATCATCACTGATTGAAAAACAACTCAACATCGCTTCGATTTGTGCACGACGTTGATAATGTTGCTTCATATAATCTTGCAATAATTTCACCGCAACACTACCTTGCGTTTTAAAAGTAAGTGCCAACATTCCTTTACTTTTAATTGCAGAACCTAAATAAATTGCTAAACGCTCACGTTTAATTTCTTCAACCACTTCTTCCAATGTGATGTGTTCATAACGTCCATAATATTCAGGGTACTTTTGTCCCCAGCGTTTAAATGAATCTTGATAAGATGCTAAACGACTCGGTGCTTCTTTCGTTGCAACCTCCATCGCCTCTTCTAAGGTTGGATTACGAGTGTCTTGATATATAAAGCTTTGCAGTAAATACAATGCAAGCGTTTGTTGGCTTTTATCATTTAACAGTCCCATATAACGCTGTAACAATGCATTGGGCACAGGGTCTTTCAATTTGTCTGCTAAAACGACCCACCATTGAATAATTTGAGGATCAACTGTTGTACCATCTTGCCACTGCGCTTGAGGTAAATGCTGTAAATCAAACCAAGTAAAACTACTAGCAATCTTAGCTTTCAAACCCTTTTCAGCATCTTTGAGCAATGCTTTTGGCGAAAGATAAATATTAATATCCTCACCTAACTGCTCTAAAGCCGTCAGAATTGCAGCAATAACAACTTCTTTTTTCTCTTTTTTTAATAAATCATAAAGCGCTGTGACCGCAGAGGGATGTTGTAAACGCGCTAACCATTCGACTGCTGTAATACGAATTTCTTGTTTACCATTTTCTAAAGCTTCAATCGCTCTTAAATGAATATCAGGGAGTTTTTTTAATACTTCCTGAGCGTCAAAACGTAAACGTTTTCCATCCCCCAAAGCAAACTCAAGTAATCGAGGAATAAACTGTTTAGGTACTTGTGGAAAACGTTGTAATAGAGCTAATGCCTTGATTGGATCATAATAGCGCCATGAATTTTGATTTTTACTTGGTAGTAGCCCTAAAGCTTCAGCAATTAAATCAATGTTCTCAATAAAAAAAGGAATGACTTTTTCATCATCAGCAATTCGAGTATTTAGTTCATCACCGCTATAGTTTTCTAGGTATTCATTTGCAATACAACGTTTACTACTCTCTTCTGAAATACCGACTTGTTGCAAAACTTGGGCTAACTGACGTAACTCAATTGTTTCCCAACTCTTAGTCTCTAAAAACTGGAAAAACTGATACCAGTTGATCCAATCATTGTTTCGATGCCCTAGCACCAAACGCGCTGCATGAATCAAACTAAACTCAGGTAACTGCTGTAATTTTTTTTGATAATTGGCAATTTCTTCAATATAGGAACGATAGTTTTTTTGACCATTTAGATGACCAAGAATTAATTGCCCAACATTTTCAACTTTGTCATATGATTTGCAGAAGTCTCGGTAGTTATTCTGTCTCCAATGGCTTTTGTATCCACCTTTCTCAACAGCTTTATTATCTTCAACTTCCTGTTCTGCAGCTTGACGATATTTTTCTTTTACTGCCAAATAATTATCCTGTAGAACCTGAACAAAACTTTCAGGAATGTCTTGAGCCTCAATCACTTCAATATCAGGTAAGGTATATTCAAGCTCGACCACTTGACCCAAAGATTCGAGTCGTTGTAAAGCGGAAAGGATATTCGCCTGTACAGATTTTAATTTTTCATTTTCTGCTGCTTGCTGCAAGATTTCCCGATTTTGCTCACCTAAACGTGCTAGCAAATCAGCAGCAAAACTACGTTGTTTGCTCTCGCCATTGATCAAGAAATGTTGCAAATATTGCTGGCTTTGACAATCGTCAAGATGTGTAAGTAAAACAGTCGCTTGCTCGCGAACACCTTTGCTCGAACTTAATGCAAGCATGATGATAAGTTCAGTTTGCTGTTGTAATAAGTCGTGATGCTGAGCAATAAACTCTAGGAAAATCCCCTGCGCTGCGGCAGAAAGTTTAGGTAAAGTCTCACGAATTTCTTGTGCATAATCAGTGAAGAACTGGACGCTATCCGAAAGCTTAAACAAGAAATTTAATTGATCATAGTGATAACTATTTACGCCATTACGCTCAAATAAAGTCGTAATAAACCCTTCAATATTATTTTCAGGTTCATATGAATAAAGTTGCTTTAATGCGGTAAGTGACCAAAGATCGCGATGTGATTTTTTCTGACGATCATCAAAACTTTGATGATTAAAACTTGTTAATAATCCATCTACCAGTACATAGCTAAACCAAACTGGAGTTTGTTTAGAAAGTTGAGAATAATTACGTTGCTGAGTTGCGGCTTCTAAGAATTTTCCATAGCGAATAATCTGATCACTACTCAGTTTTGAAAAGATATTGATATATAGTTTATAACGCGCATTTTGTGAGGCTTTACATAGTTTTTCTTGTGCTTTAGTAAGCTCAGTTGATGGCCAATACCATCCATAAGTTCCAGGGCTACCTAGTAAGGCGCATACTTTATCTGTCGCTTGCTGCTGTAATGCCAATAAAACCTCTGGTTTTTGACCATTCACGATAAAGTTTAAAACTTGATTTGGTAACGTCGCCTCTACTTCAGATAAAGGTTCAACAATGGTAGTGAGTAACGCCAAACTTTCAGAATCTAGTGAGTTTTGACTCTGTGGATTGATTAATTCAGCGACTTTATTCTTAATACTTTCAAACATAAAATAACCTCTTATTTTCCCCAATTTTTTAATTACTTTTGATTTTTTGGTTTAAAAATCAATATAAGATTTCTTTTAATTCCAAGATTCTATAACAATTCATCTTCATCCAACGACTATTTTCTGATGTTTTGATTATAAAGAAATATTACTGAGAGTTAATCGCAGGATGAGACATGCACGACATTTATTGTCGCACCAGTTTTTTGATAAAAAAAATGGCTACTTCAAAGTAGCCATTCTGCATTTAAACTCAATTACCAAATAATATTAACTCGACGATTTGGTGCCAAACAATTTACAAGTTGATTATTTGCTTTATGACCTGCACATTGTTGATATAAATCTGTTTGGCTGTTGGCTTGAATTTGAATACGATTCACGTCGATTCCTTCATTGACCAATAGCTTTGCAACGGTGTTTGCACGTTGTGATGACAACTGTTGATTGTAAGCAAATTTGCCAAGTGGATCTGCAAATCCAGCCACAATCACAGGTCCAGTCGCGTTACTCTGTTTAATACGTTGTGCAATTGAAGTAACAGAATCACTCCCGCGCTCAATTGCATTGGCATTTGAACGATCAAAAGTAAAGAAAACACTTCCTGAACGTGCATTATTTAAGTTCGTATTTGCTGGAACTTGATTGTTTGCGCCCCATGCCATCAAACCTTCACAGGCTTCACCCTTCCAAGATAAACGCTCAGAAAGTCTTTGCTTGTCAAAATCTACACGAAGTTGGCAACGGAAATAGGCTTGGCTATTTGGCTGACGAATATCTAAAACATAGTTCCAAGTTTTCACAAAGTGGACTGCCACCACTCTCCTAGACAAATTTCGTCTATTCTTTTTGCATAGGAGAGAACATTATGAGTGGACAACGATACACCCCAGAATTTAAAGATGAAGCTGTTAAATTGATTACCGAACGTGGATATTCTGTCACTGATGTGGCTGAACGTTTAGGTGTATCACAGCACAGCATTTATAAATGGCTAAAGGCCGTACAGCCTTTACGCAACAACCCTGATGAACATGAACTACTCGAAGCAAAGAAAGAGATCCTTCGTCTTAAAAGTCAGCTTAAGCAAACTGAAGAAGAGCGAGATATCTTAAAAAAGGCCGCAAGGTACTTTGCAAGCCTGCCCGAGTAAAGTATCAGTTTATCCTTGAGTACAGCCATCAATTTAAGATTAAAACGATGTGTCG
>NZ_JAKTID010000078.1:0-21127 GCF_027854795.1 Acinetobacter sp. AOR34_HL
GTAGAACGAATCATGTAATCAAAGGCAGATAATGCAGCTTTCGCACCTTCGCCTGTTGCGATGATGATTTGCTTGTATGGTACTGTCGTACAGTCACCTGCTGCAAATACACCCTGTACATTGGTTTCATTACGATCGTTAATCACAATCTCACCACGATTGCTGAGTTCAACTGCACTGTTCTTTAGGAAATCCGTATTTGGCAATAAACCAATTTGTACAAAGATTCCCGCAAGTTCTACTGTGTGTTCTACATCAGTCGCACGATCTTTATACTTCAATGCTGTCACTTGTGAACCATCACCAACCACTTCAGTACTTAAAGCATTGGTAATAACTGTGGTATTCGGCAAGCTATTTAACTTATCCTGTAAGACTTGGTCAGCACGAAGTTTGGTATCAAACTCAACCAAAGTCACATGCTCAACAATCCCTGCTAGATCAATCGCAGCTTCTACACCCGAGTTACCTCCACCAATCACCGCAACACGTTTGCCTTTGAATAATGGGCCATCACAGTGGGGGCAGTACGCCACACCACGGGTACGGTATTCCGCTTCACCCGGTACATTCATTTCTCTCCAACGTGCGCCTGTTGAAAGAATGATGGTCTTAGACTCAAGCTTAGCCCCATTTTCCAATTCAACTTCAACCAGACCATTGGTTGTCTGATCTGCACCTGTGATCTTGCTGACACGTTGCAAGTTCATGATGTCCACACCGTATTCACGGACATGGGCTTCCATGTCTTGAGCAAACTTAGGACCAACTGTTTTTTGAATCGTAGTAAAGTTTTCAATATCCATGGTATCCATGACTTGACCACCAAAACGTTCAGCCACAATCCCAGTTTTGATCCCTTTACGCGCTGCATAGATCGCAGCTGTACCACCTGCAGGACCACCACCAATCACCAATACATCAAAAGCATCTTTCGCATTGAGAAGTGCTGCATCTTTTTCCGCTGAGTTACTATCTAACTTCGCGATGATTTCTTCCAAAGTCATACGACCCTGACCAATATGTTGATTGTCTTGGAACAACATTGGGACTGCTAATATTTTGCGTTCCTCAACTTCCTCTTGGAAGAAACCACCATCAATCATGGTCGCAGTTGCATCTGGGTTATAGATCGCAATCAGGTTCAACGCTTGAACTACATCTGGACAGTTGTGACAACTCAGCGATACAAACACATCAAAGTTTGATTTTAAGTTCAAGCCTTTAATCTGATTTAAAACCTCATCAGATACCTTGGGTGCATAACCTGAAACTTGTAACAATGCCAAGATCAAAGAGGTGAACTCATGTCCCATCGGTAAACCAGCAAAGAACACACGAGGCTGCTCACCTGCTTTAGCCACACCGAAACTAGGACGGCGAGCGTTTGAACCGTCAAAACGCGCCGTAACTTGATCAGAAAGTTCAGCAATTTCGGTCACGAGTTCTTTGATTTTTGCAGCTTTATCGGATTCATCTAAAGCAGCCACCAACTCGATTGGACTTTCTAAACGTTCTAAGTAAGCTTTTAATTGAGTTTTAATATTTTGATCTAACATGTCTTTCTCCAAATTCTCAGCAATTCAATCAGCTAAATTCTTTCAATGGGGCTATAGTACGCAAATTATTTAAATAGGTAAAACAGGTTGTTTTCATCATATCAATCGAACAAACCGAACATAACAAACTTATAGATCAAGTTTCTGCGTAATTCGATATCGACGGTTTTTAAAATGCTTAGCTAGCATGTACAAAACCACACTCATTGCGAGATTGATAATTAGAAAGACCAACAAAAAGAAATTCACGTACTTTGAAATTTTTTCTGCTTGCTGCGCTTGGATATCTAGCGGTTGAGTAATCAAAGTAATACTTTTCCCATACAGCTGTTGTTGCATCACCCACAATTGTTCAGGCTTAAAATCATATTTACGAAATTCAGTGGGAACCTTTTTCTCAGCTTCGATCAATTGATTGACATAAATATTCGCAGTTTTGCGATCAATCGGATCATGTAACAAAGCAACCTGAGCTAAGACATAAGCTTTTTCTGTTTGAGAAATATTTATATCTTGTAAATCTTGAGCAATTTGGCTTTCGACAATATTTGTTTGATAGCTCATCCAACGCTGATAAGCTTTATCTGTTTCGTTCTTCCAATCATATTGAATATAGCTTAATCCTGACCATAGCAATATAAACGAAATGATCCATGCCAAAAAACGCTGTGTCCAAGCTTGAAATCGCTGTTGGAAGAACTTAAATTTCTTCACCCAACGCACAATTAGAAATGCACCAACAAAGGAAACAAGGACTTTCAGAAACAGCCAACCAAACCAAGAAAGAAGATTGAAAAAATAATCCACAGGTTGTTTAAAAGGTACCAAATCTTGTACTTGATATGGTAAATCTAAACTCTGAACATGCAATGAAAGATCAAAAAACCGATAAATAAATTCTTTTTGTAGAAAGAATGCCGCAATAGTTAAAACCATCAAGACTATACTTGCAGCAAGCCCAATGACTATATTGCGTTGGCGTTTTTTCAACACCTGCAAACGCTGATCAATAGGTTCCACACTTAAATCATTTATGGGTGACAATGATCTTTCCTTTCATAATAAATTTTAAGATTTAGGCGTTTGCCCACTATTTTCCAGAACGAGATGATTAAGACTTTCTTGCAATGCACGCAAACGCGTTGTTGCTTCAGCTCTTTTTTGCATTCCCTCTTTCTGGATTTGGATTACATCATTTACTGTTTTAATGAGGGTGTTTTGAACATGTTCAAGTGTTTCAACATCAATCACTGAACGTTGATTCGCTTTTGCAGTATCAACTGAGTTTTGATGCAATAATTCCGCATTTCGACGAAGTAAATCATTGGTCGTGTCATCAATCGCTTTCGCTAATTGCACACTATTTTTCTGTTCTTGCAATGAAATCGCTAAGCTAATCTGATTCTTCCAAGCTGGCAATGTAATATTTTTTATTGCATAGAATTTATCAACCAACATCAAATTATTAGATTGAATAATACGAATCATGGGTAGGGTTTGCATTGCAGATTGTTGCAGTACCTGTAAATCACTCACCCTTTTTTCAAGATTATTCGCTAAATGATTGAGATCATAAATTTGTTGCATGGTCTGCTGATCTTGCTCTTGATTAGTTAAGGCCACAATTTTCTGTTGAATATCTTGTTGCTTCAATTGTCCTGCTGCGATATATACACCCAATTGTTTATACTCTTCCTGCACAGCATCAAACATTTTGTCTAGAGTTCCAACACGTGCTTTCAAACCAGATTGTGAACTCTCAATTTCTTTAACTAAAGCATCAATCTGTTCTTTGGTTGTATTAAAATGCTGATCAAAACTTTGCTTTGCATTTTTAAATTTACTAAGTAAACCACCAAAAAATCCTGAACTTTTAGATTTATTCAAAATACTCGAAGTATTTAATTGCTGAGCAACCTGAACAACTTGATTTAATTTTTGCCCTGTTGCGTCTAAATCTTTATTTTGAACGAGATCAAGCAACTCATCTGTATAAGTCGATGTTTTATTGGCAATATTTTTCCCATATTCAGCTACAACAGTTGTGCTTATCTCAGCGAGTTCCTTATGTGCATCCATCACCTCCGCAAAATCATGCGGTTGCAATCCTAGCTCTTTTAAATTCAATTGTTCAAAGCGTTCCTCTTGTTTTAATTCGACTTGAGTTGACGCTTGAGTCAATTCTGAACCTGACATACTTTTCCCCTCTTATTTCTCTAATGATTTTTTAAGATTTTGAATCAAATCTTCTCGACTTTTATCCAATTTTTCAAGAGTGATACTTGAATTTGAGTGACGACTTTGCTTTAAATGATATTGCCATGCTGGAATCAAAACTTGTTGAGCTTCTTTAAATCGATCTAATAAACTAAAAGATAAATGCTGAGATAACTGCATTTGTTTGATCGCAATATCATTACTCGTTTGTAAAGTTTGTAAGGTATTCACCTTTTTAGACAATCGCTCAAGAAAATGATCTAAAGTTTTTTGGCGACTAAACTCAGGATATTCATTCAAAAACTCTTGAGCTGCACCAATATAGGCTGCCATTTGTTCTCGTAAGCCCAATACCTGCTGTATTCGTGATTGTGACTTCTGTATTTCTATTTGCAGTTTTTGACTTAAATGATTTGCTTCATCAATTAAGCGATCAAGGTCTTTTAAATATTTGACCTGACTTGCATCATACTCCACATCAATGCCGAGCCATTTTTGTAATGCATTGAATCGACGACCACGTAGATACTTTTTTGAAAGTGACAGCTGTTGAATAATCTGTGAGATAACTTCACTTAACTGTTGATTTAATTTAGGGTCAATACCATTCAATAAAACACTTTGAGCTTGAACTAAATGATCGGCATAGGCATTCAAACGATGCGGATCATCCATCAAAGGCAATAGATCATTTCGCTTAATCGCTAAAAGTTGCTCGTGGTCAAGCGAAATCTGAGACAGAGGTATCAAGTCGAGTTCTATGGGCATATAAGTAAAAATGGTAAGAACAAATAAATTTGAACAAACTTAGTTTTAGCATGTTCTTACCAATTCTCATACTGAATTGTTGTTATGTTTTGCTGCTCTATTCGTTGTTATTTCTAAAATTTTTTATTGCTTTGGAATTGCATATGTACCGATAACATGAGCAACAGGTTCATCGTCTCCAACTGAATACAGCCATACCTCTCCAGTCACTAAAGTTTTGCCGACTTTAATCAATTTACAAACAGCTTTGATATTTTGCATTCCGTTTGGTTTGCGGAAAAAGTTAATCGTCATATTGGTTGTGACTGCCATGGCCACCAATCCCAAGTCACCTAAAATTGCAACATACAATGCAAAATCAGCTACAAGCATCAATGTTGGCCCTGACACGGTTTGTCCGGGGCGTAAGTCACTTTGATCGACACGATATAATAGCTCTGCACCTTTTGGGGTAATCTCAACAATTGATGTTTTTTCCAGTGCTTGTGGAAACTCTTGAGCTAAAAAACTAATGATCTGTTCTTTTGCTAATAGCATATCTATTCCTCTATTCTTGAATTAATCAGCTTGGTTAGATAGTTCATGTAAAACTTGCCAATACGTTGGCGGTTCTTCTACATGTCCGCGCTCACGTAACATCTGATGCATTTTCGGTAATTTGAAATATGGAACAGCAGCCATAAGATGATGTTCTTTATGATAATTAACATGTATTGGCGCGACTAATGCACGTGCTAAATATCCTGCTTTAGTTGTACGAGTATTTGTTAAAGCACTATTACTTGTTGGCATTCCTGCATGTTCAGCCATTGAACGGACACGGAGAAACAAAGGAAATGGGGTGAGATATGCCAAGATCCACAATGCATACAACTTAGGATGACCTGAAGCCCACAATGCTCCGAAAATAGCTGCATTAGTGGCTATCGCTCCGCCACTATTTTTTATAAATGTTTTTGCATAATCGCTCCAATGACGTCCATCTTGAGGAATCCAACGGCGATCATTTGAAACTGTCCATTCCATCTTCTCAATATCCATCAACACTCGCCCAATCGCAAATTTAATTCCCGTTAAACCAGATAAATCCCGAATAAATTTGCGCATTAATGATTTTTTGGAAGTTGGAAAGCCCGAAACCAATGTTAGATCAGGGTCATCAACAGTAGAGGTTTTACTGTGATGACGGATATGATGAGCGCGATATTTATGTAAATCATTCCAAATCGGACGAGCACATAACCAATCAGTTAATGTGTCATTCAACCACTTAGTTTTAAATAAACTTTGATGCGAAGCATCATGCATAAGAATAGCAAGCGCTAATTGCCTACCAGCAAGAATGATTAGCGCTACGATACACAATAATAATTTTCCCCAAGCTGGCACATAGTCCCAAAAGCTAGCAACGGCAGCAAAGGTACCGCCAATCACAGCCCAAGTTGAAAAAACAGCCCAGCCCCCATGTAAATCTGATTTACTAGTTAGCTCACTGATTTCATCTCTTGTGAATAGATCACTGATAGCAACACGCGTATTCATATCCTTATCCCATATTTTTTTTAATTTTAAAACTACACAACTTATATTTTTATTTTAAAACATGTAATATTTCTGTCAACAAAATATAATTAAATTTTTAGTAATATTTTAAATTAACTATTCATCATGCTGTTCATAAAATCTTCGCCATAGTTCTAAACCAATTTGATCTAGCCTCTGAACACTTTGAGCAAATTGATCGCGTAATTTTACGTCAACAAAATCTTCTGGTAACAATGGATCATTCATTAATTGTGAAATTGTTTGCCGACCAAGTAATAAAGATTCTTTCGTTGCGATATCTAAATCCAACTCATTCGCTGTTTCTAACCATTGTTCAATCATTTGAGCGTATTTTTGATAATTTTGATTTAATGTCTTGGTGGACCATAGTTCAGTTATTATTTTTATAGTTTGAGCATCGAAAAACTGGATCGCACACACTTTTGCAGTTTGCTCCAGACCCGTAGCATGTAGTTCAGTAACAAGCTGCTCAAAAGATATTGCTAAATTGTCTGGGCGAATATAAATGCCTTGCTCTAACTCTTTGAATCCCAAATGTTTCAAAGCGCGTTCTCTTCTATGCAAAGCCGTTCGATCGACTCTTCCCAAAGCCCCTGTAAATACACCGATAAATTGCTGATTCCATGGTTTGGTTTGTTTAATACCATTTTTTCGATTTAACATCACATCAGCCCACTCACGTGACTGATTGGTAAACTGATAGACGCCGCGCTCAATCGCCTCAATGACTCCTTCACTCGATAATCGAGTCACAGCAACCCTGATGCTATTTTCACTAATCTCAAAAAGTCGAGCTGCAATGATGATCTGCTTGATTGAAATTTCTCGTCCTTGTAACCCCAAAAGGAGATCAACAATCAAATCACGGGCATTCAGTTTTGCTATTGTCATAGTATGTTTTAACCAATACATAACTAGTGAATATAAAAAAAATAAGATCCAAAAATTAGTAAAAAAGCCTCTTTTCTAATCAAAAAAAAGAGGCTGATTTATATTTATAAGAATACGAAAAGTAAAATTACACCCAAAACAATGCGGTACCAAGCAAATACACGCAAAGTATGACGTTCAACAAATTTAACTAAAGCACTAACTACCAACAATGCAGAAATAAACGCAGCCACAAAACCAACACCAATATTCAGCATATTGTCTTGTGTGAGAACATCAGCATTACGAATTAAATCAAATGTCGCAGCACCTAACATCGTTGGCATCGCCAAGAAGAAAGAAAACTCTGTTGCTGCTTTACGCGATAGGCCTGCAAACATACCACCAACAATGGTTGCACCTGAACGAGATGTTCCAGGAATCATCGCCACACATTGCGCACAACCCACTAATAACGCCTGTTTATAGGTGATTTTTGTCGCTTCAGTTGTTTTATGATCAAAATTCTTGGCTTCAACCCAGAAAATGATAAGACCACCAACGATTAGAGCAATCGCGACCACTAAAGGACTAAAAAGCACACTCTTGATGAAATCAACAGCGAAAACCCCAATAATCACAGCAGGGAAAAATGCAATCAAAACACTAAATGCAAAGTGTCGAGCCTCTGCATCACCACTAAAAAAACCTTTGAGTAAATTAAAGATTTTTTGGCGATATAACCAACATACCGCCAAAATTGCACCTAGCTGAATAACGACTTCAAATACTCGACCATCATCTGAATGGAAATCAATTAAATGACCGAACAGGATTAAATGTCCTGTACTTGAAATCGGTAGAAATTCGGTGAGACCCTCAATAAAACCTAGAAACAAAGCTTTTAAAATTTCAATATGTTCCATAACTTACTCAAAACACACAATACAAAATAAAAATAAATGGCAAGCTTACTCTGAAATCAGACCAAATTATGTGTTTGTCACGTAACCTTTGATCAAATAAATAGTCAATTTTTGATAGCAGCATCAAATAATCATCAAACTATTTTTCTTCAGCATCTGTTCAACTACATCCTGAGTATCAAAACCCAAGCGCCAATATAAAAGTTCCAAAACATCTAATTCATCTTGAGTGATGATACGATCACTCCATAAGCATCTTTCTGCAATTGCCAAGATATTGAGTCGATCTCGTAATAGCAAACCTGAAACATCATTTAGAATTTCCGCTAGATCTAAAGGTTCATCAGAAATATCCGCATAAACTTGCATTTCTTCAACTGTCAAAATTTGCTGTAAAATTCGTTCACGAACTTCTAATTGGTTTGGACTATTGATTTGCTGGACGTGCAACAGCGCATCAATTAAATGAACAATTTGTGATTTTACATCTTCAAATGCTGTAGGCAGATGGGCTGGCATCAAATTCAATTCATGCTTCACTTTCTCTAAAAGCAACGCATCTAATAAACCAACCTCTCCATCTTCTTGAATAATACAAGCAAGCTTAGTGAGAAACTGACGTGCAATACTTGTCGGCATGTGCCCAATGTTTTTACAAGCATCATGAAAAATCTGAACATGGATACGACCATCTAAATTGAGTAACGCATCTACGATTGCATGACTCACTGCCGCTTCTTGTGGAATAAATTCACGATATTGACGAATCATTAAAATCGCAACCATGACTTCTCTAGAACCCGTAGCTGTTTGCATCGCACGCTGAATCAGCTCAGGACGTTTTTTATTTTTTCGAAGCTCTGGATTGAGTGGTTTAATTGCATCATTTAAGGCAAAACTAATGGGTGACAATCTAAGTAAAGGTAAAGGCTGAGGTGAACTCCAAGGAACTGTCATATCTGTCAGCTCTTCTTCTAAAGAACGAAACAGACTAAATAAAGGACGATTACGCAATTTTCTCAGGTTTTCTAATTGTAGGTCTTGCAATAATGTTGGATTTAATTCAAAGATTCGATCTTTAATACTTGGATGAATATTCATCCAGCTTTGTGGACTTAATGAGTTTGCAAAACACATATGAGAAATTGATTCTGAATATGCACTATGAATTTGTGAACCTGAGTGATGAACATAAATACGCAACAATGTTTGAACGTTGGCATTATTATTCATTAGTTTCATGGTCTTCAGATCATTTCTAAATGTACGTCCACTTAGAGTTAAATATTTGATTAGACGGGTAATTAAAATACCCCAACTCCCAATCAACCAAATCACACCACCAATTGCGACAAAAATAGTTTCAAATTTATTTCTATATAATGTGGCATACGGGCTGTATCCCGCTTGAGCTAATTTACTGCCCCACTGACTAAATGTTGTTAGACCACTGTATAAGATTTTTAACTTCGTGTTTTCAACAGCTTCGCCTGATAGAATTTGATTAAACTCATAACTCAGCAATCCATATAGCTCAAGCTCATCCAAGTTCTGTAATGCACCCCACGTCAAAATAATTGCGATATCTTGCGACTTAAAACCAGCTGTTAGCGCATTTACGCCAATCTCATCTGGCAGTACATACACTGCAGGTGTATCTATCGAAAAACTTTTTGCAACTTGTTCAACAACTCTCAGAGCAGTATTTTCTTCAGGAGTACTTTCATCAAAAACCAATCGACGTGCTTTTAATTGCTTTGCTAGAGAGTGTCCACCCTCACGCAGGACATACAGTTCAGCACCTACTGACCATACTAATACTAAAAATAATAAACAAATAAAATAAGGACTTAAAAAATGCCACCAAATCGGCTGAGTATAATCAAAGAAATGAACAACTAAACCCAAAATCCAATTGAGAATAAATAATGTAAGTAACATTGCAAGAATACAAAAGCTTACTGACCAAGCAATATTCTTATTTTCAATTAAATAATGGCTCATTTCTTTCAATGTAAATTTTCCTTATTACATTGTTTGGGTAAGAGGCTTTATGCCTTGAGTATCATAAAATAAAAAAGCGGGAAATTCCCGCTTTTCTCGATATTAAAGTAATTTTACTCTTCTCGAATACCAGTTAAATCCACTGAAGCAGCATCAATATTCACATCGATATAGCCATCAGCTTTTTTCTTCGCACTATCATTACGTTTTTGTTCAAGATTGATCAAATAATCACTATCAATCCCGCCAGCAACGTATACACCATCAAATACAGAACAATCAAACTCTCTGAGATGCGGAACTTTACTTGTGCGAACTGCATTTTTCAAATCTTCCAAATCTTGGAAAATTAGACGATCAGCGCCAATAATCTCACGAATCTCTTCTACAGTACGATCTGAAGCAATCAATTCAGATTTTGCTGGCATATCAATACCATACACATTTGGATATTTGACCATAGGTGCAGCCGATGCAAAAAACACTTTTTTCGCACCAGAATCACGAGCCATTTGGATAATTTCATTACAGGTTGTACCACGAACAATCGAGTCATCAACAAGTAATACATTCTTATCTTTAAATTCTAGTTCAACAGGGTTCAACTTTTGACGAACTGATTTCTTACGTTGCTGTTGTCCTGGCATAATGAAGGTACGCCCGATATAACGGTTTTTCATAAAACCTTCACGGAACTTCACACCTAAAATATTAGCAAGTTCTAAAGCAGATGTACGGCTTGTATCAGGAATCGGAATAACTACATCAATATCGTGTTGCTCGCCCCATTCTTTCAAGATTTTATAGGCTAACTTCTCGCCCATTTTCAAACGAGATTTATAGACTGAAATCCCATCAATCGTTGCATCTGGTCGTGCAAAATAAACATATTCAAAAATACATGGACGGTATTCTGGATTTGCTGCACATTGTTTAGTAAACAATTGACCATCTGAATTGATAAAGACCGCTTCACCAGGTGCAATATCACGCTCTACTTTAAAGCCAAGCGCGGTGATTGCAACTGACTCAGAGGCAATAATATATTCAACGCCTTGATCAGTTTCACGAGAACCATAAACTAAAGGACGAATACCATTTGGATCACGGAAACCAACTAATCCATGTCCAGTAATCATCGCTACAACGCCATAAGCACCTTTACAACGCTCATGTACGCGAGTAACTGTATGAAAAATATCATCAGGTGTTGGATTTAAAGTACCAATTTTCTGTAATTCATGAGCAAATACGTTAAGTAAAACCTCTGAGTCAGAATCAGTATTCATATGACGCAGATCTGTTTTGAACAAGTCATCATGAATTTCTGCCGCATTGGTTAAGTTACCATTGTGAGCAAGGGTAATACCATATGGTGAATTTACATAAAATGGTTGAGCTTCTGCACTACTTGAAGAGCCTGCTGTAGGGTAACGCACATGCCCAATACCATAGTTGCCAAGTAAAGCTCGCATATGACGAGTATGGAATACATCACGTACCATACCATTATCTTTGCGGAGGAATAAACGCCCTTGATGACAAGTTACTATACCTGCTGCATCTTGTCCGCGATGTTGTAACATCGTCAAGGCATCAAATAACATTTGGTTCACTGGTGATTTACCGGCTATCCCAACAACTCCACACATAATAACCTCGCGACAAGCTTGGAATGGGGTTCAACCCCACTTAATAAAAAGGGTTTTTTGTCGAATGATCAGCAGCTTGCTCTGTGGAAGCACGCTCCGATTCGTCCATTTCTGAAGAAGGGCGATGTAACAAAGCACCTTCAGATGTCATTTCGTGTATCGCTTGATTTGCAGCATCTTTAGACAACTCTGTCGCTAAAGGAGCATATGGCAATAAGATTTGTACAAATTTTGATTGCTTCCAATGCGGAGAGCTGTCAACCCATGGTCCCACACCTTGCATGGCAATCAAAACAATAAGTAGACCTTTTAAAGAACCAAAAGCACCACCTGCTAAACGATTTAATGGGCCCAATTTCAAACTTTTCAAGAGACCATTTAAAAGCGCGGTAATAACCCATGTACAGACAACAATGATGAGCACAATAAATGCAAATGCTGCAATTTTTTGCACTACAGGGTCTTGGCTTAAACTGCTCATGGCAGGTGCCAGTATGACTGCGTATTTTGCCCCAATGATCAATGCAAATATCCATCCGATCAAGTTCGCAAAGGCTTTGATAAATCCTTGACGCAAACCGTTTAGCCCTCCAATGAGCAAAATGATCAGAATAATGATATCAAGCGTGTTCATTTCACACTGTCATCGCATCAACACAATCTTTAACAAGTGTTGGACCTGTATAAATCAATCCACTGTAGACTTGTATTAAGCTTGCGCCAGCTTGCTGTTTAATAACGGCTTGATCACCAGAAACGATTCCACCAACACCTATTAAAGGCATACGCCCATCTAGGATCTTAGAAAATTGGCGTAAACATTCAGTACTTTTTTCAAACACTGGTGCACCTGATAATCCACCAGCTTCATTTCCATTCAGGAGATTTTCAACACCTTCTCTTCCAAGCGTAGTGTTGGTTACAATTAACCCATCAATTTTAAATTTCAGTAATTGTGTAGAAATAAAATTAATATCTTCAATCGTTAAATCTGGTGCAACTTTAAGAACCAAAGGAACATAATGATTATATTGTTCAGCAAGTTCTAGTTGTCTATCTTTCAATGTTTGTAACAACTCTGTTAACGCATCGCCACTTTGCAAACTGCGTAAGTTTTTTGTATTTGGAGATGAAATATTCACAGTGATGTATGATGCGTAGTTATAAACTTTTTCTAAACAAATTAGATAATCTGATACTGCATCTTCGACAGGAGTATCCGCATTTTTACCGATATTAATGCCTAGAATACCTTTGAATTTTGAAGCTTTGACATTCTCAACAAGCTTGTCCACCCCATCATTATTAAATCCCATACGGTTAATAATTGCTTTGGCTTCTGGAATACGGAATAAACGTGGTTGAGGATTTCCTGCTTGAGGTCGTGGTGTGATTGTACCAATTTCAATAAAACCAAAACCTAGTGCTGCCAATGCATCAATGTGTGCACCGTTCTTATCTAAACCAGCAGCTAAACCTACTGGATTTGGAAATTCAATTCCCATACAAGTTACAGGTTTATTTGCAACTTTTTGATGCATAAAACCTAGCTTATAAGCTTTGTCGAGCATAGAAAGTGTGAGTTCATGTGCACGCTCTGGTGCTAAAGTAAACAACAGAGGGCGGGCCAATGAATATAACATACCAATCACAGTCTACTGATTTTTCAAGTATGCGTATTATAGGCTTAGGCTAAACAAAACACCATGCTTGACAGGCGCTTATTTTGTAGAGTCGTTGCTTTAATGCGCCTTGAATCAATACTTAAAACAGTAATTGGAAAAATCTAGATTTAAAAATATGGCTGTACTTAATGTAAAAGCCTTTAAAAAAGCTAAATGCTGGCATATCTCAATTTTTAGTAAAAATAAATATCTAGAAATTAGAAATGATTTATTGCACCGTTGCCGTTAATTTGATCTGATTATTGGTAGAAATCATATCCATTTTTTGAATACTTAAACCCATTTGAGAGAGTTGCATCAAGAAATTCGCAAGTACCGCATAATTTTGATGTTCTGCAATCAATTGTATTTGATCGCCATTTTGTTGTGATGATACTGCTAAACCCTGTTGCTGAGCAGTACGCTGTATCTTATCTGCAGGAGAAAGATCCAGATCATTTGCTGGTTTCATTGTTGCTGCGTTACTTTGCATCCAAACCGTTAAATCTTTCAGCTCATTTAAACGATTTTGCTGCTGATCGGCAAGAGAATGCATTTTCCACAATGCAAAACCTATAATGACAACAGTTAAAAACACTGCTGTAAAAACAACCATGACTCGTTCACGAACCGATAGTCCTTGAAGATAGTGATTTAATCTTTCAATATTTTGATCAATACGGTTTTGTATATTATTCAATGCTTTCATTATTTAATCTTAACCAAGCCAATTGCGCCGACTGTATCAGCTTGAACATTACCAAGTTCAGCCTGAAATCCTTGTTGATTTAATTGTTGCGCTAAGCCCTGAAGATCATCCGCTGATTTTGCCTTGAGCGACATCGCTAACACAGATGCATCATAACTCACTTGCTGAGCCACAATTTGCTTTTGCATAAGAATAGGACCAACTCGGCTCAATAAAGATAAAGCCTGTGTATCTCCAAGCTGACTCATTCTTAACTGGCTTTCAAACTGACTTTTAATATTTTGCTCATTTACTCGACTATTTTCACCAAACCAATATTTATATTGATCAATCGCCTGAACCGCAGTTTGATCAGCAACGCGTTTTAATTTAGACCAACGTAAACCATCATAAACTAACTGAACACAAATGACTGCAACCAATACATATGCAGCAGCTTTCCAGTAACCTGACCATTCAACTTCTTTATTTTTTGCTTTTGGCAAGACATTCAATGGATGTTGCTTAGGACGATTTAGGCTATGAAATTGATAACTAAATTCTGTTACTTGATCTTGTGTTGATGCTGCAGCTAAACAGTCCAATTGTGTAGGACTTAAATTTGCAAATTTGTATTCAGTAGCAGGATTTTGAAATTCTAAGAATAGTGCCAAATCATCTATTGAATTACCTGACCATTCATTTTCTCTTGCAAGTAGATTACCGTACAAATTTGCAATGATGATTTGATTCGGCTCAGGTTCTGGCAATATTAAAAAATCAGGTAAAAAAGCGATAATTTGTATTGGTAATAGGCTTAAAGCATGTTGCCAAGTTTCAATAGTAGATTGAGCAACACCGAGCACACTGAGTTGATCATTTTGAAAATGATGTACTATTTTCATTTGATCAATCGGAAGCGTAACAAACTCTTCAAGCAAATACTTAACGCCTTCTTGACCTAATTGCTTGAAATGCAACTTCGTCATAGTTTGCTGCATTAATTGAGCATTTCGACTTGGAAAATAAACGACGGCTTCTTTTCCGTTGTGCTCATGTAAGTCTTGAATTAATTGTTCTAGGCTGTTGGCCTGTAACCAATTTTCTCCAGTCGACCAATACCATGTTCCATTGGTTTCAGGCATCCATAAATACAGCATCGGTGTTTAGTACCCTTTTTCATCCAAATATAGGATATAAGATTTTATATTGTTGGCGTAAAACTTTTTTTCTGTGTTGATAAGCCATTTGCAATCACTGTCTGATCATAAATTCGAGCTTCAGCTAATGCAAATGGATTAAAATTCTCATGCGTTAATTGCTCCGCAATATGCCCTACTACATTCATATGGCATACAACTGCAATTGATTCATATGATAATTTTGATAGCCATTCTATCGCATCTTTAGCATCATCATCTGGTTTAATTTTATCGCAAATTAAAACAGGAACACCCTCAAAATGCGCTTTGATATGTGCCAAAGTTTCTTGTGCACGTAGCAATGGACTAACTACAAAAATTTCTGGCTGAATAATATCTTTTAAGAAGTTTCCTGTTTCTTCAGCTTGCTGATGTCCACGCTCTGTCAGAGGACGTTGCATATCATCACCATTAATCGCAGGAGACGCTTCACCATGTCGTACTAATGTTAATTGCATATAAATACCTTATTATTAATGCTTGAGTTTAACCAAATATGATGACATTTTTTTGATTAGACTTCATGGTGAGGCAAAACAAATTCAACATCACTGCGATGACCATTTTTCATTAGAGAAAGCGCAATTGTCATCGGCGGTGCATTCTCAAAAATAACTTCATACAATGCATTGGTAATTGGCATGTATACATCTAATTCTTGAGCTTTGGCACGCACTTGTACAATCGTGTTAATCCCTTCAGCAGTCTGACCTAATGCTTTAGTTGCTTCAACAAGTGTTTTTCCAGAACCAAGTGCATAACCAATTTGATAATTACGGCTCAATGGACTATTGCAAGTTGCAAACAAATCTCCAACACCTGACAGTCCTAAGAACGTCAATGGATTAGCACCTTGCTTGACAGCAAAACGACTCATTTCTGCTAAAGCACGAGTTAAAATCATACTCTTAGTATTTTCACCAATATTATAAGCAGCCCCCATCCCCATTGCGACTGCGTAAATATTTTTCAATGCACCGCCCAGCTCAACACCATGTACATCATCGCTACCAAATACACGAAATAGCGCACTGTGTAATGCATGCTGAACCGCATATCGCACTAGTTCTGATTCGCTCGCAATCACCGTACCAGATGGCATACCCGCCATAATCTCTTTTGCCAAATTTGGCCCTGATAAAACTCCATAAGGTACTTCAGGCAACTCTGCGCGAATAATGTCACTCATGAAACTAAAAGTTTTTGCTTCAATTCCTTTCGTAAGCGAAACAACCGCTTGAGCTGTGATAAATGGTGCGATTTGCTTGAGCACATCTCGGAATGAATGACTTGGAATCGCGACCAAAATAATATCGCGATCTCGCACAGCCACTTCCAAATCAGAAACCGCACGCAAACCCGTTTCTAAGGTGTAATCAGGTAAATAACGTTTATTAATATGTGTTTGGTTGATCTCTTCAGCTGCAGCTGCATCACGAATCCAAATCATCGTGTCACAACCATTACGTACAGCCAAATTCGCCATTGCTGTACCAAAGCTGCCACCACCTAACACGGTAATTCTTAATGCTGTTTTTTGATCTACTGCAACTGGTTCAACTAAATCACTAAATTTTAACTCTGCCATTTTTTATCCTGAAATTCATTTATTCGTTTAGTTCATCATTCAATCTAAAAGTTAGCTTGCTTGCCAATTTTTTAAGAAATCTTGAGTAGCAATCTCTGCGCGTGGAGCAATCGCTTTAGCAGCAGTTCCAATATAAATAATACCCGAAATAAGATCTTGGTCGTTTAAACCCAATTGATGCTTGAGCCATGTAGACTCCACGACAGCACCAGATCGCCACATCGTAGCAAAACCTTGAGCTTGCAAAGAGAGTAAGAAGTTTTGAACAGCAGCACCAGTACTTAGAATCTGTTCAAAATGCGGAACTTTTGGATGATCTTGGATAGTTGTTAATGCTAATACCAATAACGGTGCACGAAAAGGATGCTGCTTTACACGCTCTAACTGAGCTGAATCAGTTTCACCTAAATCAGCTAAAGCTTTAGCTAAATGCTCACCAAAAGCGGCACGCAATTCAGGTGTTACTACAACGAATCTAGTAGGCTTCAAACGATGATGGTCAGGAGCAGTAAGTGCAGCTTGCACTGCTTTTTCAAGTTGTTGTGTATTTGGTGCTGGCTCAATTAATTGCCCAATAGATTGACGTTGATGAATATTTTGATGAATTGTCTCTATATTTGAGTCCGTCATTTAAATGAATCTAACTAACACATGGATTTTGCTAGATTAGCATAATCTCACTATTTTCCACCACGTTTAATCCCTGCTTAATCATCAATTTGAGAAATTTAACAGAGCCTCACTACAAACTGTACATAACCTGCAAAAGCGTTCAAAAATTATATGTTCAAATAATACAACTATCTAACGACCTGAGAATAAGCAATGAATAAAGCATTAGTAATGAGTTTAATTGGCGGCTTGGCAATTGGTTTAACAGCTTGTGCATCTACCCCAACCAACACTTTGGCAATACAAAAAGAAAATAATCAATATGAAGTCACTGGGATTGGTAAAACCAACCTAATCTCTAAAAATAATGCGATTAGCGCAGCTCAAAAGACCTGTACGCGAAATACTAGCCCTGTTGTTGTGGACGAAAAAACAGCATATCAAGGTGTATTAAAAGATGTTGTGGATGAAGAAACTGGAAGATTAGTTGAAGCTGCTGCTGGCGTAATTGGTACGTTAACAGGTAAGAATGCCTCTTTAGCCAAAGATGATGATTATCAAACAACATTGACCTTCTACTGCAAAGCAAATACTTAAATAAAGAAAGCCGATGTTATCACATCGGCTTTCTTTATTAGCGAGGAGCTTATTGAACTTCATTAGCGAGGAGCTTATTGAACTTCGCTCGCTGCAACTTCTGATGCTGCACTTTCGACAACATCAGTATTTTTCTCATCTAAATTCGGTTTGTCGATTGCATCAATCGCAGCTTGTTGTTCTGGAGTAGTCTGTGTAGATACAGTTGAAGCTGCTTGTTCTTGCTGTTCAGCGTTGTTCGCTTCTTCTTTTTTTGCACATGCAGTTAACATGATTGGAGCAATAATTAAAGCGGCAAGAGTTAATTTAAATTTCATCACGGCTTTCCACAGTTACTTGGTTAAGTTGATGACAAGCATATTTCAAATATGTGACAGTTTTATGACTGATTTGTAATATAAAAGTAAAAGAGCCGATTTACATCGGCTCTTCTTTTCTATCTTTGTATATAAATCAAAAGATTAGTAACAACTATGCACGCTCAAGTAAAACGGCAACAGCTGGTAAAGTTTTACCTTCCACAAACTCTAAGAAAGCTCCACCACCTGTCGAGATATAACCGATTTGATCTGCAACTTCGTATTTATCAATCGCAGCAAGTGTGTCACCACCGCCTGCAATTGAAAAACCTGCAGATTCAGCTATTGCTAATGAAAGCGCTTTAGTACCTTCACCAAACTGATCTACCTCAAACACACCTACTGGACCATTCCAAAGGATTGTTTTAGATGTTTTTAAGATCTCAGCAAATGCTTTCGCTGTTTCAGGACCAACATCTAAAATCATGTCAGTATCAGCAACATCTTCTACTTTTTTAACAATTGCTTGTGCATTTGCTAAAGAACCTAGGAAGTCACCAAAATCAATTTGACTTGCATCAGCCACAACGACATCTGTTGGTAATGGAACGCTTACTTTAGCAGCGATTTGTTTTGCAGTTTCTACCAAATCAGCTTCATAAAGTGATTTACCTACATTGAAGCCCGCTGCTGCAAGGAAAGTATTCGCAATACCACCACCTACGATTAATTGATCGCAGATTGTAGAAAGTGAGTTCAATACATCTAATTTAGTTGAAACTTTAGAGCCAGCAACAATTGCAACCATTGGTTTTTCTGGTGTTTGCATTGCACGACCTAAAGCGTCTAATTCAGCCGCTAATAAAGGTCCTGCTGCTGCGATTGGAGCAAAACGTGCTGCACCCTCAGTTGATGCTTCAGCACGGTGTGCCGTACCAAATGCATCCATAACAAATACATCACAAAGCGCTGCATATTTTTTTGCAAGCTCTTCGTTATTTTTCTTTTCACCATGGTTGAAACGCACGTTTTCAAGCAAAACAACTTGACCCGCAGCAACTTCCACACCATCTAAGTAATCAGTAAATAATTTTACTTCTTGACCTAAAGCTTTCGTTAAATACGCTGCTACAGGTGCAAGAGATTGTTCTGGTTTTGGCTCACCCTCTACAGGACGACCAAGATGAGAAAACACCATAACTGCTGCGCCTTTTTCTACAGCCGCTTTGATGGTTGGCAATGCAGCACGTAAACGTGCATCGCTGGTAATTTCCCCATTTTTTACAGGTACGTTTAAGTCTTCACGAATAAGAACACGTTTACCTGCTAAATCAAGGTCAGTCATGCGCTGAAAATTCATGGATGGCTCTCTAGTTGATTTTAAAAACGGCACAATTTTAAATGATTCTCAAAAATAAAGGTGAGTTTTTTTGCAGAAAAGCTGGCGAAAGCGTCACTTTTGATTATGATAAACATCGTCATTAAATCTATATACATATTATGTCTATACATCCAGATCCTAAAATTAATCGTTTAAATGTACTTGGTGAGCCTTTAGCGAGTTGCTGTTACGATCCGATAACTGGATATTTTCGCAATGGTTTCTGCCACACGGCGATCACCGATCTAGGTCAACATACCATGTGTGCTCAAATGACCTCAGATTTTTTGAACTTCTCTCAAAAAGTTGGTAATGATTTAATTACACCATTACCTGAAGTAGGCTTTCCTGGGCTAAAACCTGGTGATTTTTGGTGTATATGTGTGACTCGTTGGGTTGAAGCTTATCAAGCTGGGCATGCTCCACCTATTAAGTTAAATGCCTGCCACAATGCCGTTCTACATTACGTACCACTGAATGTTTTAGTGGAATACGCAGTTTGATGAGCAATATTGAATTAATATTGGCATCAAGCAGCCAAACACGTAAAGATTTAATGGATCGTTTACGCTTGGATTATCGTAGCATTTCACCAGATATTGATGAATCGGCTAAAGATGAACTTCATGCTGATGATTTAGCAAAACGTTTAGCTTATGAAAAAGCAAAAGTTATTTCACAGCAACATCCCAATGCGATTGTGATTGGTTCTGATCAAGTCGCATGGCGTGAACATACCCCATCGGATTTTATTGGCAAGCCGCTATCAATTGAAAAAGCAATTCAACAGCTCCAATTAAACTCAGGAAAAACTGTTTTTTTCAGTACGGCGCTTAGTGTTCAACACCTAGATTCAGGTTTTGAGACGACACTAGTTGAACATTATCAAGTTAAATTTCGAGAGCTCACATTAAACGAAATAAAACGGTATATTGAAATTGATCAGCCTTTAAATTGCGCTGGTAGTTTTAAATGTGAAAGCTTGGGTATCAGCCTATTTGAAAAAATGATTGGTGATGATCAAACCACTTTAATGGGACTACCAATGATTCAACTTTGTAAGATATTACGAGAGTTTAGAATCAATGTTCCTTAAGAGTTCCCTTACCCAAGCTTGCTTTGGATAAGGGTGATTGCTACTCATCAATTGCGATTACTTTCTTTGGCAATGTAAACAAAATAAAAATCGATAAAATCAAAAACAATAAAGCAGCGACATTCAATACTGAACGATGCGATTGACTGAATGCCTGCTTCGCAGCTGTAATTACATGATGAGCAATCGTAGGATCTAATTGCTTAGCAGCTTGAACTGCCTCACCAATCGAACTGCTCAACTGTTCAATCATGCTATGCGGTACATTAGTTGGTAGCATAATCGAGTTTGCGTAGAACCATGACAACATCAAATCGAAAAAGGCAATGCCTAGACCTGCACCTGGACTGCCACCACTCTCCTAGACAAATTTCGTCTATTCTTTGGACTGCCACCACTCTCCTAGACAAATTTCGTCTATTCTTTTTGCATAGGAGA